>NZ_CP061813.1:0-82500 GCF_014784055.1 Polaribacter haliotis
AACGATACCTATCTAAGTATAAATCTCCAGCAATACCATCTTGTTGTCCATTTACACCATAAGAAGCTCTTAGTTTTAAGTCGGAAATAACATCGTTCTCTTTCAAAAAGTCTTCGTCGCTAATTCTCCAAGCTAAAGCGGCACCTCCAAAATTACCCCACCTATTTTCTGGTCCAAATCTAGAAGTCCCATCTCTTCTGTAGTTTAAAGTAAATAGGTATTTTTCGTTATATGTAAATTTGGCTCTTGCTAAAAATCCTACTAAAACAACTGGCGTATTTGTATAAGTTGTAGCTCCTTGGTCGTTAGGGTTTCTTGTGTTTCCTGTATCTCTTCCAGAACCATTAAAACTTTGGTAAGAATAACCAGCAGTAATATCTGTTTTAATTTTGTTAAATGTATTTACATAATTTAAGTATGTATCTAAAGACTCGTTTAAAACTTCATTTCTGTAAGCAGAATCATTTCCAATAAAAACATCGTTAAAACTTGCTGGACTATTTAGAGCAGAAATACTTGTTCCATCTCCAATAGATTTATCGAAACCTAAATTAACGGTTGCAGTCATCTCTGGTAAAAAGTGAAATTTATAATCTAAGTTTAAGTTTCCATAATGTCTAAATACATCCGAGCTATTATTATTTTGTAATAAAGCAGCAACTGGGTTTCTTGTTCCATTTTGCATAATAACTCTACCTTGAGCATCTCTTGTAAAATGCTGATAAAATCCACCAAATGGAGAAGAATTATCTCTAACTGGTTGTGAAGGATCGTAACGTAGTGCAGAGGCAACTTGTCCTGCATCTGCAAAACGATTGTCTTCGAAAGCTCTATTGTAATTTAAGTTTACTTTTAAATGGTCATTTAAAAAAGAAGGATTCATAGATAAAGAAATGGTAGCTCTATCATATTGAGAAGTTAAAATATTTCCCTCGATATTTGCGAAACCAACAGATAATCTTGTTGGAAGAAATCCAAAAATTTGACCTCTAGCAGTTAAATTGTGTTGCGTAGAAACCGACTTTTGATAAATTTCATTTTGCCAATTGGTACTAGCAGTTCCAAGTAAAGCAATATCACTTGGTCTTTTTAAAGCTATTAAATTTCTAAAATCATCACCATTAAAAACATTTACACGATCTTTAATTTCACCAAACCCCATTTGGAAATCGTAATCTAAAGAATAATCGCTTCTTCCTTTTTTAGTTGTAATAATTATTACCCCATTTGCACCTCTAGAACCATAAATGGCAGTTGCAGAAGCATCTTTTAAAATAGAGAAAGAGTCAATGTCATTTGGATTAATACTTGCTAAAACTCCTCTAGAGCCTCCAGCAGTTCCAGACATTGGTAAACCATCAATAACAATTAATGGGTTGTTAGAAGCATTTAAAGAAGATCCCCCACGAATTCTAATTTCAGAACCAGAACCTGGTGCACCACTTGTGGTAATATTTACCCCAGCAACTCGTCCGCTTAATAAATTCTCAGGAGTAACTATGTTACCTTTTGTAAATTCTTTTGCTGTAATTGCTTCTACAGAACCAGTAGCATCTTTAACAGTCGTGGATCCATAACCAACAACTACAATTTCATCTAATTTTTCTGCGGAATCTTCTAATTCAACTGTTAAGTTTAAGTTTGTTCCTATAGTAACTTCTTTGTTGGCGTATCCTAAATATCTAAATACAAGAATATCTCCTGTTTTTACTTTAGTTATTTGAAAATTTCCATCGAAGTCGGTTTCTGTACCTTTAACAGTACCTTTTACTACTACACTTACACCAGGCAAAGGTTCGCCAGATGATTTTTCTTTTACAATACCTTTTACTGTTTGTTGTGCAAACATGCTAAAAGATGTAGTTAAAAGTAGTCCGATTAACAATAATTTAAATTTTTTCATGTATAATTTGTTAAATAATAACTGTAAATTTGATTTGTATTAACAATAAATTTACATTCCACGATTGTAAATATATACAGACAAACCTTATTTTCAATAGAATAAAATCTACGAAATCGGTTTCGTGTTGACAACTTTTTTTTATAATTTATCATTAAATTAGCAAAATAAAACGCTAAAATTCGTCATTTAATAAAAAATGAAGCAAAAAATTACAATTAAAACAATCGCAAAAGAATTAGGGGTATCTACTTCTACTGTTTCTAAAGCTTTAAAAGATAGCCATGAAATTAGTAAAGAAACTAAAGATAAAATTCAGGCATATGCCAATCTTTACAACTATAAACCCAATAATTTAGCACTACAACTTCGAAATCAAAAAACAAAAGTAATTGGAGTAATTTGACCTAAAATTGTACACCATTTTTTCTCTACAGTAATTATGGGAATAGAAGATGGAGCAAATGCAAAAGGCTATAATATTATGGTTTGTTTCTCTAATGAATCTTATAAGAAAGAAGTAGAAACTTTAAAAGTTTTATCGAATGGAAGTGTAGATGGTTTAATTATTTCTATAGCAAGTGAAACGCTTGAAAATAAGGATTTTAATCATATAAAAGGATTGGTTTCTGAAGAGATTCCATTAGTGTTGTTTGATCGAGTTGTAGATGAAATTTCTTGTGATAAAGTAGTGGTAGATGATGTTGGTGCAGGTTACAAAGCAACGAAATATTTGGTAGAAAATGGATCCAAAAAAATAGCAATGATAACAACGCCTAATCATGTAAATGTAGGGGCTTTAAGAAGGCAAGGTTATGAAAAAGCATTAATTGAAGCGTACATTAAAACTGATAAAAAATTAATAATAGAGGTTGATGAAAGTAAAGACATAAAAACTCAAATAGAAAAAGTCTTTCATGAAGATATTGATGCTGTTTTTGCTGTAAATGAAATTTATGCAGCTAATGCAATGAGAGTAGCGAAAGAGAAAGGTTTTAATGTACCTAAAGATCTCTCTATAATAGGTTTTACAGATGGTTTAATATCAGAATATTCTTCACCATCTATCACTACAATTGCACAACATGGTTTTACAATGGGAAAACAAGCAGTCGAATTATTAATTGAAAGAATAGAAAATGAAGCTGAAATTTTTAAACCTAAAAAAATTGTGATTTCTAGCGATTTAAAATTACGAGAATCTACGAAACCGTCGTCGTAACTTTTTTAGTGATTTTTTATCAATTTCATAAAATAAATATATCTTTGTTGCATTATTAAGGTTTATCAATAAATTACATTCCACAAAATTTATTAATTGATAAGTCGAAAAACTTATCGTAATATTCATTTATAATATTCGATAATGGAAAAGCGTAAATTAAGCTTCTGGCAAATTTGGAACATGAGTTTCGGATTTCTAGGAATACAATTTGGATTCGCCCTTCAAGGTGGATTTATGTCAAGAATTTTTCAAACTTTAGGAGCAGGTAAGGAAGATATTCCTTTACTATGGATTGCTGCACCCTTAACAGGTTTACTTGTACAACCAATTATTGGTTATATGAGTGATCGAACCTGGAGCGTAAAATGGGGTAGAAGAAGACCTTACTTTTTAGTAGGAGCAGTTTTAAGTTCTATAGCTTTATTTTTAGTTCCTAATTCACCTGCTTTGTGGGTTGCTGCTGGATTTTTATGGATTTTAGATGCTTCCATAAACATTTCTATGGAGCCATTTAGAGCTTTAGTGGCAGATAAATTACCAGAATCTCAACGTTCTTACGGTTTTGTAGTTCAAACATTAATTATTGGAATTGGAACTTGGATTGCTAGTAATTTACCTTGGATGGTATCACAATTAGGAGTGAGTAATGTTGCTGAATCTGGAGTGGTGCCAATGTCTGTAAAAGTTGCTTTTGCAATTGGCGCTTTTGTTTTTTTAGCAAGTATTCTATACACTGTTTTTACAACAGATGAATATCCGCCAGAAGACATGGAGGAATTCGAAAGAGAGAAAGCAAAAAAGAATAATTTTATCCCTGATATTTTAAATAATATTGGAAGTATGCCTTTAACAATGAAAAAGTTAGGGGTTATTCAGTTTTTCTCTTGGTTTGCTTTTTTTACGATGTGGAGTTTGGCAAATCCTGCTTTAACAGAGCACGTTTATCAATCGCCAGCACCAATTGAAACTGATTACAATATGCAAGATTTAGCACAAAAAGATGCTTTTATTGTTGCCAATACAAAGTTTCAAGAATCTTCCAACTTGGTAGGTTCATCAATGGGAATTTACGGTTTATCTTCCATGGCTTTCGCATTATTATTAACCTTATACACTTCCAAAAGAAATATTAACAGAAAATATGTACACATGTTTTCTTTAATTGCTGGAGGTGCAGGTTTTTTACTAATGAATACAGCTTCACCAGAAACGTTAAAATACTGTTTTGTATTAATTGGAATTTCTTGGGGAAGTATTCTTTCCATGCCTTATGCAATGTTATCGAGTTCTGTAGATCCAAAGAAAATGGGTGTAATTATGGGAATTTTTAACATGTTTATTGTAATTCCACAAATTATTGCTGCTTTAGGTGGTATTAATTATGTATCTAATTTAATTGGAGAAGAAGCAATCCATGCAATGACAATTGCAGGAATAAGTTTAATAATTGCTGGTTTGTGTAATTTGTTAATTACCAATAAAAAAGCAATTCGTTATCAAGAAGAAATTTAAAATTTAATATGAAGAAAGGATTTATATTCGATTTGGATGGTGTTATTGTAGACACTGCCAAATATCATTATTTAGCTTGGAAAAATTTAGCCAACGAATTAGGCTTCGAATTTACCAAAGAACAAAACGAATTATTTAAAGGCGTTAGTAGAAAGCGTTGTTTAGAAATTTTGTTAGAAATTGGTGAAGTTGAAGCAACACAAGAACAATTTGATACTTGGATGATCGAGAAAAATGTCGATTATTTAAAGTACATAGAAAATATGGACGCTTCTGAAATATTACCAGACGTTCCAAAAATATTAGATTACTTAAAAGATAGAAATCATCCAATAGCATTAGGTTCTGCAAGTAAAAACGCACAACCAATTTTAGAAAAAGTAGGATTATTGTCTTATTTTGATGTAATTGTAGATGGTAACAATGTTACAAAAGCAAAACCAGATCCAGAAGTATTTCTTCTTGCTGCAAAGCAATTGGGCGTAAATTCTAGCGATTGTGTGGTTTTTGAAGATGCTGTTGCAGGTGTACAAGCTGCAAATAGTGCAAAAATGATTAGTATAGGAATTGGAGATGAAAAAGTCTTATCTGATGCAAGATATAATTTTAAAGATTTTACAGAAATCGACACCAATTTTATACAAGATTTAATCAATAAAAATTAGAATATAGAAACAAGGAAATAGCAAAAGAGTTTAGAAGATTTCAATTATAAGATGAAGAAAAATCAAAATTCAAAAACGAATTTCGACTACTAACTTCCCACTTCCAACTTCCCACTATTTTCTTATAAAAAAAAATTAAAATGAATCAAGATTATATCATACCCAATGATTGGTCCATCATAGAAGAAGGTTTTAATCCAGAAATGATTAAATCGTCTGAAAGTCTATTCAGTATTGGTAATGGCGCTATGGGACAACGTGCTAATTTCGAAGAAAATTACACAGGTTCAACTTTTCAAGGAAGTTATATTGGTGGTGTTTACTACCCAGATAAAACTAGAGTTGGTTGGTGGAAAAACGGCTATCCAGAATATTTTGCAAAAGTTTTAAATGCACCAAATTGGATTGGAATAAACGTTCAAATTAACGACGAAAATTTAGATTTACATACTTGTAAAGAGGTTTCGAAATTTAAGAGAGAACTAAACATGAAAGAAGGTTGGTTGTCGCGAAGTTTTGAATCTGTTTTACAAAACGGAATTAAAATTAATGTTGAAACAAAGCGTTTTTTAAGTTTAGAATTAGATGAGGTTGGAGCAATTAAATATGCTGTTACGCCTTTAAATTCCGATGCAAAAATTACTTTTTCTCCATATTTAGATGCAGGAATTACAAATGAAGATACCAATTGGGATGACCAATTTTGGGATGTTTTAGAAGTTACCCAAAACAACCAACAATCTTTTATTCAAGCTAGAACTATGAAAACACATTTTTATACGTGTACTTTTATGGAATCTCGTTTGTTTTTAGATGGAAACGAAGTAATAACTGGTTGTAATAATGAAAAAACAGCTAATTATGTTTCATGTAATTACCAACAAGAAACCAAAAAAAATCAAACGTTCACAATTCATAAGTTTGGAGGTTATGTGGTTGATAGAGATCATAATAAAGACGAATTAGTTAAAGCAGCAAAAGATGTTTTAGACAAAGCTGTAAGTTTTGGTTTCGATGCTTTATTAGAAACTCAAAAGCAATCTTGGGCAGAAATTTGGAAAATGTCCGACATTACTATTGAAGGAGATGTAAAAGCGCAACAAGGAATTCGTTTTAATATTTTTCACTTAAATCAAACTTATTTAGGAACAGATTCAACCTTAAATATTGGGCCAAAAGGTTTCACTGGAGAAAAATACGGAGGAAGTACATATTGGGATACAGAAGCATATTGTATTCCATTTTATATGGCAACAAAAGACCAATCTGTTGCAAGAAAATTATTAGAATACAGATACAATCATTTAGAAAAAGCGATTGAGAACGCAGCAAAACTCGGTTTTAAAAACGGGGCAGCTTTGTATCCAATGGTTACCATGAATGGCGAAGAATGCCATAACGAATGGGAAATTACGTTTGAAGAAATTCATAGAAATGGCGCTATTGCATTTGCAATTTTTAATTATCATCGTTTTACAAACGACTATTCTTATATTCCAGAAAAAGGTTTGGAAGTATTAATAGGAATTGCACGTTTTTGGCATCAAAGAGCAACATTTTCTACGAATAAAGATAAATTTATGATTTTGGGAGTAACAGGTCCCAATGAATATGAAAATAACATCAACAATAATTGGTACACAAATTACATTGCAAAATGGTGTATTAATTACGCTTTAGAAAATATCGAGCTCGTAAAAACAGACCATATTTCAGATTATATTAGAATTAAAGAAAAAGTTTCTTTTACAGATGATGAATTAATTGGATGGAAAAAAGTGGCAGACAATATGTACTTTCCACATTCGAAAGAACACAATATTTACTTACAACAAGATGGTTTTTTAGACAAAGAATTAATTACTGTTGCAGATTTAGATAAAAGTCAAAGACCTATTAATCAGAAATGGAGTTGGGACAGAATTTTACGTTCTCCATACATAAAACAAGCAGATACTTTACAAGGTTTCTATATGTTCGAAGATAATTTTTCTACGGAAGAATTAGAACGTCATTTCGATTTTTACGAACCATTTACAGTCCATGAAAGTTCACTTTCTCCATGTGTACACAGTATTCAAGCTGCAAAGTTAAATAGAATGGAACAAGCGTATACATTCTATTTAAGAACATCGAGATTAGATTTAGACGATTACAATCACGAAGTAGAAGAAGGGTTACATATTACTTCTATGGCTGGAACTTGGATGAGTATTGTGGAAGGCTTTGGAGGAATGAGAGTGTTAAATAACACCTTGTCTTTTGCTCCAAAAATTCCAAAAGGATGGCAAACTTATTCGTTTAAAGTTAATTTTAGAAACCAGGTTATTACTGTAAATGTTTCTCAAAACGAAACTGTTTTTGAAATTGATGGAAATAACGAAATAAACATTTTAGTCAATGGAAAATTAATTACAGTTTCTCCAAATAATTTAGTAACTGTTTAATTAGAATTTAAATAAAGACCCTTCAGGTTTCAAAAACCTGAAGGGTATAAATACACAACTGATGAGAAACTTAATCTTCTTTTTTTTATTAATTGGTTTCATTTCTTGTAACAACGAAAAAACCAAAGAAACCATTTCTACAGTTTCTATTTCAAACACCTCTTTAGAAAGAGTAGAGCCACCCAATTGGTTTATCGGTTTTAAAGACTCTTCACTTCAACTATTAGTAAAAGAACCTAATATTGGTGCTTTTACAGCTTCTATTTCTTATGAAGGAGTTTCTATTGAAAAAGTACATACTGCAAAAAGTCCGAATTATTTATTTATCGATTTAAATATTGATTCATCAACAAAAGCAGGAAAATTCGATATTGTTTTCACTGATAAAAATGAAGCAAAAAAAAAACATACATACGAATTAAAAACAAGAGAGAAACCTGCAGATAATTATGTAGGTTTTAATAGTTCCGATGTTATTTACCTAATAACGCCAGATCGTTTTGCAAATGCAGATCCTTCCAATGATATTGGATCTAAAACATCAAAAAGCAATGAGAATGGCGAATCTGTTCAGTTTTTAAAAGAAAATAAAATTGATAGAACAGACGATTATGCAAGACATGGAGGAGATATCAAAGGAATTACCAATCATTTAAATTATATAAATGAAATGGGATTTACTGCAATTTGGTCTTCACCCTTATTAACAAACGACATGCCAAAACAGTCTTATCATGGTTATGCAATTACAGATTTGTATGAGATAGATCCTCGTTTTGGAACCTTAGCAGATTATCGTGAATTGGCAGATAAAGCCAAAGAAAAAGGCATTAAATTAATTATGGATCAAGTTGCAAATCATTGTGGTAGCGAACATTGGTGGATGAAAGATTTACCATTTAAAGATTGGGTAAATTATCAAGAAAACTTCGAAAATAAAGGTGAATTAATCACTTCAAATCACAGAAGAACTTCGAATCAAGATTTGTATGCATCAAAAATTGATAAAAAACAAAATGCAGATGGTTGGTTCGTTTCTACAATGCCAGATTTGAATCAGAAGAATCCATTTATGGCAAAATACATCATTCAGAATAGTATTTGGTGGATAGAAACCATTGGTTTAGGTGGAATAAGACAAGACACTTATCCTTATCCAGACAAGCAATTTATGAGCGATTGGGCAGGAGCAATTATGGCAGAATATCCTAATTTTTCTATTGTAGGCGAAGAATGGAGCTACAATCCATTATTGATTGGTTATTGGCAAAAAGGGGCAAATAATAGAGATGGTTACGAATCTAATTTAACATCTACTATGGATTTTGCGATGCAAAGAAAAGTTGTTGAGGCCTTAAATGATGAAGAATCTTGGGACACAGGTTTGGTAAAAATTTACGAAGGTTTGGCAAACGATTTCCATTACGCATCTCCAAAAGATATTATGATTTTTCCTGACAATCATGATATGAGTAGAATTTACACGCAATTAAATGGAGATTTAGAAAATACAAAAATGGCACTTTCTACGTATTTAACGATGCCGAGAATTCCACAAATTTATTACGGAACAGAAATTTTAATGAACGATTTTAAAAAACCAGGCGATCATGGTTTAATTCGTACAGATTTTCCTGGTGGTTTTAAAGATGATAAAATAAATGCTTTTACTGGTGAAGGATTAAAAGCAGATCAAAAAGAAATGCAATCTTTCTTAAAGAAATTATTAAATTATAGAAAGGATTCAAAAGCAATTCATGAAGGAAAAACTTTGCATTTTGCCCCATTTATGGGAACTTATTTCTTGTTTAGAATTTTAAATGATGAAGTTGTAGTAAATATTATCAATAAAAATGAAAAACCAATAACCATTGACTTAAAACGTTATTCAGAAATTGGTTTACAAGGAAAAATATTGAAAAACATAATTTCAGGAGAAGAATTTACTTGGGGAGATTCCATAGAATTATCTAAAAAAGGAAGTATCATTTTAACCACAAAAAAATAAAATTTTCAAATCAGAATCTGTCAGTTTGAGTGATTCTGATTTTTTATCAGAATTGTATGGAGAACTATTTAATCTAAAAAAAAATATGAAAAATCTAATTATTCTTTGTTTAATATTATTTATTATTTCTTGTAAAACACAAAATAAAGAGAATAATAAGGTAGAGAAAAAAGTTGATAATATTACTGCGAAAGTATTAGAAAATGCAGTTTTAGCAGAAGGAAAATTAATAAGAATAGATTCTTTTCCCACAAAACACATTACACCAAGACCTGTAGATGTTTGGTTACCAGAAAATTATTCTGATGAAAAAAAATATGCAGTTTTATACATGCATGATGGTCAAATGTTGTTTGATGAAACCACTACTTGGAATAAGCAAGAATGGAAAATAGATGAGGTTGCTTCAAAATTAATGAAAGAAGGAGTTACTAAAGATTTTATAGTTGTTGGTATTCATAATATTGCTGCAATAAGATGGTTGGACTTGTATCCAGAAAAAGCCATGAATTTTTTAACAAAAGAAGAGTTAGAAAGGGTTAAAAGTTTATCGAATAATGATGTTACTTTAGAAGATTTAAATGGTGATGAGTATTTAAAATTTTTAGTCGAAGATTTAAAACCTTACATAGACAAAACATATTCGGTTTACACAAATAAAGATAACACATTTGTGGCTGGTTCTTCAATGGGTGGCTTAATGTCTATGTACGCAATTTCTCAATATCCAAACGTTTTTGAAGGTGCAGCTTGTATTTCTACACATTGGGTTGGTGCACAACCTGTAGAGAATAATCCATTACCAAATGCAATTCTTACTTATTTAGAAAAGAATATTCCAGATGCAAAAACACATAAAATGTATTTTGATTATGGGAATAAAACTTTAGATCAGTTTTATCCTGTTTATGCATCCAAAGTTGATTCTATTTTTCTAAATAATGGATTTACTGATTCAAATTTCAAAAACTTATTTTTCGAAGGAACAGATCATTCAGAAATTTCTTGGCAAAATAGAGTAGATATTCCGTTAACTTTTTTATTGAAAAAATAATTATAATTTAAACGATTTTTTAAAATTTATTTTCCAAAAGATGAAAGAAATCAAAATAAATAAAATAATAGATTCATATTTCTACTTATGTAGTTTTGTGTCTGTTTTATTGCTGATTTCTTGTAATTCTGCTACAAATCAACAAAAGATTGTAGATTCAAAGTTTAGTACTGATAAAGAGATTAATGCTAATAATTTTGCTTTTCCTGAAGGTAAATTAAAAAGTTTAGTAATTAGCTTTGATGATGGGCCAGAACACGATAGAATATTACTTAAAAAATTAAACGAAGCGAATATCGTTGGTACTTTTCATCTAAATTCTGGCAGACTTGGTAAAAGAGCAAATTGGTTAAGTACTGAATTGGGTTATGACGTATTTTTTGTCAAGGAATCAGAGGTAAATAGTATCTATAAAGGTCACGAAATTTCTAGTCATACTGTAAATCATTTGGGTTTAAATAACCAAAAAGATTCAATAATTAAGTCTGAAGTTTTTAATGATATTAAAAAGTTAAATAAGATAATCAAAAATACAAATCATAATGCAGTTCAAGGTTTGGCTTATCCTTTTGGTGCTTTTGATGAGCAAGTTTTACAATCTTTAAAAGCTTTAGATGTTAAATATGCAAGAACAACAGTTGCCACAAAAAACTTTGAATTACCTACCAATAATTTTTTAGAATTAAACCCAACTTGTCATATAAATGATGCTATAAATTATGGTAATTATTTTGCCAATTTAAAGGCAACTAAAATGCAGTTATTGAATGTTTGGGGACATAGTTATGAGTTTCATAACAATTGGCAATTGGCAGATTCCATTTGCAATTTATTAGGCAACAAAAAAGATATTTGGTATGCAAAAACCATAGAAATGGTAAATTATTTAAATGCAATTAAAGCATTAGAATATAAAAATAATTCTGTTTTTAATCCTTCAAAAAACACTTCAGTTTGGATTAAAAATAAAGCTGAAAAATTTATAGAATTAAAACCAAACCAAACTTTACCTATTCATTTTAAAAGCTCATTTGTGCAAATAAATACTATTAATAGTTTGTATCCTGATGCATCAAAAGACATAAAATTTCAAGGAGATTGGACAAAAGTACATTACAAACAAAGAATAGAATTGTTTAAAAAGGGTCCTTTAAACTTTAGTGATATCGTTTTTTTAGGAAATAGTATAACAGAACAAGGTGGAAATTGGGCTGAAAAAGTAGGTATTAAAAATGTAAAAAACCGTGGTATTTCAGGTGATGTTACTGATGGAGTTTTAAACAGACTTGATGAAATAACTCACTTTAAGCCTAAAACCGTTTTTTTACTAATTGGTATTAACGATTTGTTCAATTTACATTATCAGAAGCAAATTCCGTCTACAGAATATGTGGCAAAAAATATCATTAAAATAACAGATTCAATTCATCAGAAATCGCCAGAAACAATAATTTATTTGCAAACAATTTTGCCAACAGCAGAAGTGTATATGACAGATTACATCAATCAAGTGAATAATATTATTAGAAATAATAAAATTGATGTGAATTACAAGTTGATAGATTTACACAACGAATTTGTGAATGAAAATGGATTGATAAAACCAGAATTGACTTCAGATGGAACGCATTTAAATGAATTAGGATACGAAGTTTGGGTGAAAACGATAAAAGATAAATTATAGGTTTCAAAGCCTAAATAGATATAGAATAAAACACAATATGAAATATATTAAAATAGTAATTTTCCTTCTTTTTATAACACAAATTTCTATTGCTCAAAACTCAAATAGAGTTTTTAAAAAAGCTTCAGTTATAAAAGATGATATTTTAAATGTAGAAGTTAATGATGGGTTTTATTTAATAAAATTTTACAATTCTAAAATTGTTGAAACTTCTTTTATTCCAAAAGAAGAAACATATTCTATAAAATCTCATGCAGTAATTTTAGACAGAAATTCAACAGATGTAACCTTTAATGAAGTTTCAAATTATATAAATTTTTCATCAAGAGGGGTTTCAGTAAAAGTTCAAAAAGCGCCATTTAAAATCTCGTATTTTTATAAAAACGAAGAAATTACATCAGAAAAACAAGGCTATTTCAAATCGAAACACATTCCTCTAGAAAATGTAAAAGGAAATATTATTGCAAAAGAAACAGAAAAAATTGAATTCAATTTAACTTCAGATGAAATTTTATATGGAGCAGGAGCAAGAGCTTTAGGAATGAACAGACGTGGTAATCGTTTGGCATTATTTAACAGAGCGCATTATGGTTATGAAACTCATTCAGAACTCATGAATTTTACGTTGCCAATTGTAATTTCATCAAAAAAATACATGCTTCATTTTGATAATACACCAGTTGGTTATTTAGATTTAGATAGTAAAAAAGACAATTCTTTAACTTATGAAACCATTTCCGGTCGTAAAACGTATCAAGTAATTGTTGGTGATTCTTGGATTGATTTAATAGATAATTATACCAATTTAACAGGAAAACAGCCTTTGCCTCCAAGATGGACTTTAGGTAATTTTTCCAGCAGATTTGGGTATCATTCTCAAGAAGAAACAGTAAATACCATTGCTAAATTTAAGGAGGAAGAAATACCTGTAGACGCTGTTATTTTAGACTTGTATTGGTTTGGAAAAGAAATGAAAGGTACTATGGGGAATTTAGAGGTTTACAAAGATTCTTTCCCAGATATGAAAGGAATGATTTCTAATTTTAAAAAGAAAGGTGTAAAAACAGTTTTAATTACAGAGCCATTTATTTTAACCAACTCTAAAAAATGGAATGATGCTGTAGAAAAAGATGTTTTAGCAAAAGATTCTATTGGAAACCCTGCAAAATATGACTTCTATTTTGGAAATACAGGAATTGTAGACATCTATAAAAAAGAAGGAAAAGATTGGTTTTGGAATATTTACAAAGACATTTTAAGTCTTGGAGCAAAAGGACTTTGGGGAGATTTAGGTGAGCCAGAAGTGCACCCAACATGGGTGCAACATGCAACAGGTTCTGCAAATGAAGTCCATAATATTTATGGACACGATTGGGCAAAACTAATTTTTGATGGCTATAAAATTAATTTCCCTAACGAAAGACCTTTCATTTTAATGCGTGCAGGATATTCTGGTTCGCAACGTTTTGGAATGATTCCTTGGTCTGGAGATGTGAATAGAACTTGGGGAGGCTTACAATCTCAAACAGAAATTTCTTTACAAATGGGAATGCAAGGTTTGGGCTACATGCATTCTGATTTAGGCGGATTTGCAGGCGCAAATTTAGATGATAATTTATATACTCGTTGGTTACAATATGGTGTTTTTCAACCCATTTATAGGCCTCATGCACAAGAAGATGTAGCAAGTGAACCCGTTTTTAGAAGTAAAAAAGCAAAGAAATTAGCAAAAAAAGCTATTGAATTGCGTTACAAATTACTGCCTTACAATTACAATTTAGCGTTCGAGAATAACCAAAAAGGAACACCTTTAATGCGCCCAATTTTCTTTGAAGAAGATGATAAAAAATTAATGACAAATGCCTCTACTTATTTATGGGGAAAAGATTTTTTAATCACGCCAATTTTAAAAGATTCAGTAAAAACAAAAGAAATTTATTTTCCGAAAACTGCAAATTGGTTCAATTTTTATTTTGATGAAGAAAAAATTGAAGGAGGACAAACAAAATCAGTAAAAGTGAAGCAAAAATCAATCCCAACTTATGTGAGAGGTGGCGCTTTTATTTTGATGACAGATGTAATTCAAACCACAGACGATTATGATGACGACAAATTAGAACTGCATTATTATTATGATGTTTCCGTTACAGAAAGTGAAAGGACTTTTTATAACGATGATGGAATTACTGCAAATGCATTTGAAAAAGAAAATTACGAGTTGTTAGAATTTGAAGCAGAAACTTGTAAAAGATGGTTAGAAATTGATTTGGAAGCCCAATTAGGTAGTAATTGGAAATCAACAGAAAAAGAAATAACGTTGGTTATTCATAACATCAATTGGAATCCTAAAAAAATAAAAGTTGATGGAAAGAGAATTAGAATTTCTCCAGAAAATAATGTTTTAAAAATTCCTGTAAAATGGAATCCAAAAAAGGAATTAAAAATTAAAATAACAACAAAATAAAAATCTATTATGAAAAGAATTCACAGCATTTTAGCAGTTTTAATTTTATCAATAGTAGTTGGTTGTTCAACAGAAAAAGTATCAGAAAAGAAGATGGAGAGTATAGTTACAAAGAAAAAAATAGTGGTTTATCAGGTTTTTACACGTTTGTTTGGGAACACAAATACCGCCAACAAACCTTGGGGAACTATTGAAGAAAATGGTGTTGGTAAATTCAACGATTTTACAGACAAAGCTCTAACTGAAATTAAAAATTTAGGAGTTACACATATTTGGTACACAGGCGTTCCTCATCATGATGTAATTCGAGATTATACAAAATACGGTATTTCAAATGACGACCCAGATGTTGTAAAAGGTAGAGCAGGATCTCCTTACGCAGTAAAAGATTATTACAATGTGAATCCGGATTTGGCAGAAAATGTAGCAAACAGATTGCAAGAATTTGAAGCTTTAATAGAACGTTCTCATAAAAACGATTTAAAAGTGATTATTGATATTGTTCCAAATCACGTTGCAAGAAATTACCAAAGTTTATCAAACCCAGAAGGAACCAAAGATTTTGGTGCAGAAGATGATACTTCTGTAGAATATCATGTAGATAATAATTTTTATTACGTGCCTAATAAACCATTTGAAGTGCCAGATTTCTTAAATGGATATTTGCCTTTAGGTGGCGAAAAACATCCACTTTCTGATGGTAAATTCGATGAAAACCCAGCAAAATGGACAGGAAATGGTGCTCGTTCTCCAAAACCAAGTTTTTACGATTGGTATGAAACTGTAAAAGTAAATTATGGGATTTCTCCTGATGGAAAAAAAGATTTTGATGAACTACCAGCAGGTTTCGAAAATGAAGATTATAAAAAACATTTCGAGTTTTGGAAAGGTAAAAAAGTGCCAAATTCTTGGATAAAATTCAGAGATATTGCTTTGTATTGGATAGATAAAGGTGTAGACGGATTTAGATATGACATGGCAGAAATGGTGCCTGTAGAATTTTGGAGTTATTTAAATTCTTCTATCAAAATGAAAAATCAAGATGCGTTTTTGTTAGCAGAAGTGTACAATCCGAGTTTGTATAGAGATTATATACGAAAAGGAAAAATGGATTATTTGTATGACAAAGTGCAGTTGTATGACACCATAAAACATGTAATGCAAGGAAAGGGTTTAACAGATAATATTCCACCAATTATTGAAGATTTAAAAGATATTGAACATAATATGTTGCATTTTTTAGAGAATCATGATGAACAAAGAATTGCGAGTCCAGAATTTGCTGGATATGCCCTAAAAGGAAAACCAGCAATGGTAGTTTCTACCACAATTTCTACAGCACCAACAATGGTGTATTTTGGGCAAGAATTTGGTGAAGATGGTTCCGAAAATGCAGGTTTTGGAAGTCCGTCAAGAACTTCAATTTTCGATTATGTGGGTGTTCCAACTATACAAAGATGGGTAAATGATAAAAATTTCGATGGAGGAAAATCTACAAAAGAAGAACTCGATTTAAGAGATTTTTACAAACGTTTATTAAACTTTACTATTAAAAGTGATGCTTTAATGGGAGAATATGCAGATTTACATCAATATAATAGAGAAAATACGCAAAATTACACACACAAAATATTGTCTTATACTCGTTTTTCAGAAGATGAAAAATTGGTGATTATTTCTAATTTCGATGATAATGAAGCCTTTAAATTTCAATTAAAATTTCCTTCAGAAATTATTAAAAAATGGAATTTAGAAGAAGGAACTTATATATTGAAAGATAAACTATACAATACAAAATCATTTAATTTAGTAGTGAATAATTCAGTAGGAAATATTAATATAGTTATCAATCCATTAGAATCTTTTATTCTTCAAATCCAATAAAATTTATCATGAAAAAAATATTCTTCATTTTCATTTTTGTAGCTATCATTAGCTGTAAAGAAAATACATCAAACAATAAAGAGGTAAAACTAACTGCAAAAAAAGAATTTGTTTGGGAAGGAGCAAACATCTACTTTTTGTTAACAGATAGATTTAATAATGGCGATACTTCTAATGATATTAATTTTGATAGAACCAAAGAAACTGGTAAGTTACGTGGTTTTGAAGGTGGAGATATTAAAGGTATTACGCAAAAAATTGAAGAAGGCTATTTTACCAAATTAGGAATCAACGCAATTTGGATGACGCCAATTGTAGAGCAAATTCATGGTGGAACAGATGAAGGTACAGGGCTTTCTTATGGTTTTCATGGGTATTGGGCTAAAGATTGGACAAAAATCGATCCAAATTATGGCACAAAAGAAGATCTTAAAGAATTGGTAAAAATTGCTCATAAAAACGGAATTAGAGTTTTGTTAGATGCAGTAATTAATCATACAGGACCTGTTACAGAAAAAGACCCTGTTTGGCCAAATGATTGGGTTCGAACAGAGCCACAATGTACTTATGATAATTATGAACACACAGTATCTTGTACTTTGGTTAAAAATTTACCAGATATTAAAACAGAAAGTAATGAAAACGTAGCTTTGCCACCACAATTAGTTGCAAAATGGAAAGAAGAAGGACGTTATGAAGAAGAAGTTGCAGAATTAGATGCATTTTTTGAAAGAACAGGCCATCCAAAAGCACCTCGTTTTTATATTATAAAATGGCTAACAGATTATATTACAGAATTCGGAATTGATGGTTACAGAGTAGATACAGTAAAACATACAGAAGAATTTGTGTGGCAAGAATTTAAAGAAGAATGCGATGTAGCTTTTGCAGAATACAAGAAAAATAATCCTGAAAAAGTTTTAGATAATAATGATTTTTATTTAGTTGGAGAAGTATATAATTATGCAATTTCTCACGGAAAAGCATTTAGTTTTGGCGATAAAAAAGTCAATTATTTTGATAAAGCATTTAATAGTTTAATCAATTTTGAAATTAAATGGAACGCCAAACAAATGACCGAAAAGGATGTTTTTCATAAATATGATACCATTCTTCAAAATGAATTAAAAGATTACGGAATTTTAAATTATATGACTTCTCATGACGATGGTCAACCTTTTGATAAGGAAAGAAAAATGCCTTTTAAAACAGCTACAATGTTAATGATAACACCTGGAACTTCTCAAGTGTATTATGGAGACGAATCTGCTAGAAATTTAACAATTGAAGGTACAGTTGGTGATGCAACTTTACGTTCTTTTATGAATTGGGACGATATAAAAAACAATGTTAAAACACAGGAAGTATTAAGTCATTGGCAGAAGTTGGGGCAATTTAGAGCAAATCACATGTCAGTTGGCGCAGGAAAACATCAATTAATATCAGAAAAAAATGGTCTATTTTTCTCAAGAGTTAGAAATGAAGATAAAGTTGTAATTGGTATAAATATAATAGAAAACAAGATAGATATAGATGTTTCTTCCGTATTTAGTAATGGTGATATATTAAGAGATGCTTATTCTAATAAAGAAATTGAAGTAAAAGAAGGAAAAGCAAGTTTTGTGTCAGAATTTAGTGTTGTTTTATTGGAAAAATTATAATTATGAAAAATCAATCGTTACTAATCTTATTTATATTTTCTGTTTTACTTTTTTCTTGTGGAGTGAAATCATCTAATTTGAGTTCGCCAGACAAAAATATTTCAGTAAATTTTCATTTGTCAAACGAAGGGCAGTTTTTTTACACAGTAGCTTATAAAGAAAAGGCGATTATAGATACTTCTTATGTTGGGTTTAAATTACTAAACGCTCCTGATTTAGATAAAGGATTTATTGCTAGCGTAAAGAAACCAAACGAAGTAGAAGAAACTTGGAAAATGCCTTGGGGTGAACAAGAGAACGTTGTAAATAACTACAACGAAATTCGAGTAGAACTCCAAGAGAAAGAAAACTTAAAAAGAAAACTAAACATTATTTTTAAAGTTTATAATGATGGTGTAGGTTTTCGTTACGAATTCCCTAAACAACCTAATTTAAAAGAAGTTTTAATTGCTGAAGAAAATACAGAATTCAATTTAACAGAAGACTATAAAACCTTTTGGATTCCTGGAGATTGGGATATTTACGAGCATTTATATAGTACTACAAAATTATCTGAAATTGATGCAAAAAACTACAAAGTAAACAGTGCTTTGGCTCAAACAAATATCCCGGAAAACGCTGTTAATACCCCAGTAACTTTGGTTGGAGAAAATGGAATTCATTTAAGTTTTCATGAAGCTTCTTTGGTCGATTATTCAGGTATGACTTTAAAAGTAGATACTGAAAATTTAGGATTTAAAAGTAGTTTGGTCGGTTCAAGAAATACAAAATATAAAGTAAAAAGAACGACTCCTTTTGTAACTCCTTGGAGAACAATTCAAATTACAGATAATGCTCCAGATTTAATTCAGTCGAATTTAATTGTCAATTTAAATGAACCCAATAAATTAGGCGATGTTTCTTGGTTTACACCTATGAAATATACAGGAGTTTGGTGGGAAATGCATTTAGGAAAATCTTCTTGGGATTATGGAATGGAAATGGTGGATGGAAAATGGACAGACACTGGAAAAGCGCATGGAAAGCATGGAGCAACTACAGAAAATGTAAAACGTTTTATCGATTTTTCTGCAAAAAATAATATTGGAGGTGTTTTAGTAGAAGGCTGGAACACAGGTTGGGAACGTTGGATAGGTTTTGAAGATAGAGAAGGGGTTTTCGATTTTGTTACCACTTATCCAGATTATAATTTAGAGGAGGTTACCACATACTCAAAAGAAAAAGGAGTGCAAATTATTATGCATCATGAAACTTCTGCAGCATCAGAAACTTACGAAAAGCAACAAGATACTGCATATGCATTAATGAAAAAGTACGGAATGCATACTGTAAAATCGGGTTATGTTGGTAAGATTCTTCCAAAGGGAGAATATCATCATGGACAGTATATGGTTAATCAATATAACAATGCAGCTATAAAGGCCGCAAAATATAAAGTTGCTGTGAATGCTCATGAACCAATAAAAGCTACTGGTTTAAGAAGAACTTATCCTAATATTATTTCTAGAGAAGGCTTACGTGGACAAGAATTTAATGCTTGGTCTCCAGATGGAGGAAATCCTCCAGAACATTTGTCTATAGTTGCTTTTACAAGAATGTTAGCAGGACCAATAGATTTTACTCCTGGTATTTTCAATATAAAATTCGACGAGTTTAAAAAAGAAAATCAAGTGAATACTACATTAGCACATCAACTAGCTTTATATGTGGTTGTTTATAGTCCAGTGCAAATGGTTGCGGATTTGATTGAGCATTATGAGGCAAATCCTGCTCCTTTAGAATTTATTAAAGATGTTGGTGTAGATTGGTCTGAAACTAAAGTATTAAATGGTGAAGTTGGAAATTTTGTTACGATTGCTAGAAAAGAAAGAAAAACTGGCAATTGGTTTTTAGGAAGTATTACTGATGAAAATTCTCGTGAAATAACTATTAATTTCGACTTTTTGGATGAAAACATCACGTATGAAGCAAAAATTTATAAAGATGGTAAAAACGCACATTGGAACGATAATCCTTTAGATATAACTATTGAAACTAAGAAAATTACAAAAAACGATAAGCAAACATTTAATTTAGCTGCAGGTGGAGGTTTGGCTATTAGTATTAAGAAAAAAGATTAATCTTTAGTTACTTTATTGTATTCGTTAATCATAAAATATGCCCAAATAACTACACATATTACAACAAATATGGAAAAAAATAAAACAATATTATCTGCGCTCACGATAGATAAGTTTTATGTAAATCATTATACCCAATAATGTTGGTGCCCAAAGGCCAATAAAAATTCCATGTAATTTTTCACCAGTTAAAAAAAAATATTCGGCTACTAATATAATTACAACACATAAAAGTAGCATTAAAAAGTTAGTAATTCCTAGGTTTTTTATCCAATTCATTTCCTTTATTTATTTACTTTAAAAATAGGAATAATTTTTATTATGATAAGTTTTTATTTTTTTAAGAAATAAATAAATTAGGTTTTTGGTATTCTATGTTGTAATTTCATAATCTTAAAACTATACAAAGTATTACATTTTTTGTATATCTATTTGAAATATAGTTTTTTAGGTTTTATTTTTTCCAAACATTTCTAAAAATGAATAGATTTAAAAATACATTTCTTTTTTTCTTTTTTTTATTTACTATACAGTTGTTTCATGCTCAAGAAATACCACCAATCCAAAATTTTACAACAGAAGATTATGGGGCAGAGAATCAAAATTGGTCTATATCTCAATCAGAAAATAAATATATTTACGTTGCGAATAATAAAGGTTTGTTAGAGTATAATGGCGCAAATTGGCAGTTATATTCTACTCCAAACGAAACGATTATGCGTTCTGTAAAATGTATTGGAGATAAAATTTTCAGTGGTTTTTATAGAGATTTTGGGTATTGGCAGAAAAACGATTTTGGTTTTTTAGAATTTACATCTATTGTAAATACTAAGAATATAGAAATGCTAGAAGATGAACAAATCTGGGAAATAGTAGAGCTAGATGGTTGGGTGCTTTTTAAATCATTACAAAATATTTACATATATAATTTAAAAACAAGTGCAATTAAAACGATTAGAGCAAATAATTTAATTGCAAAAATTGTAGCCGTAAATGGCTTCATTTATTTTCAGGAATTAGGAAAAGGGTTGTTTAAAATTGAAAACGGAGAGCCAGAATTAATTTCTGATGCTACTATATTACAAAATAATAGGCTTACAGAGATTTTTTTAAAAGACCAAAAGCTATTTTTTATTACACAAAAAAAAGGACTTTTTTTTCTTGAAGATCAAAAAATAAAAAAATGGAATATTCCTGCAGATAAGTTTTTAGATACTAATATAATTTATAGCGCTAAGTTGTTGAAGGATAATAAATTAGTTCTAGGTTCCGTTTCTAGTGGAATTTTATATTTAAACGAAAAAGGCGAAATTGAATCTCAAATTAACCAAAACTTAGGTCTATCTAATAATACAGTTTTGTCTATTTTCGAAGATGTAGATAGTAATATTTGGTTGGGTTTAGACAATGGTATTAGCTTTTTAAATTTTAAATCACCATTTAAGTTGTTTGTAAATCAAGATTTGTTTTTAGGAACAATTTACACATCTACATTATTTAAAGATAATTTATATTTAGGTACAAACCAGGGGTTATTTTATAAAAAATACAATTCTAAAGAAGATTTTAAATTTGTAGATAATACGCAAGGTCAAGTTTGGAGTTTAAAAATTATTGATAATAAATTATTTTGTGGTCATGATTCAGGTACATTTATTATCAAAGAAAACAAAGCCGAATTAATAGTAGATGTTCAAGGAACTTGGGATATAAAAAAACTTAATGATAGTACTTTAATACAAGGTAATTACGATGGTTTGTATGTTTTAAAAAGGAAAGATAATAATTGGTCTTTAAAAAACAAAATAGAAGGTTTCGAAAATAGTTCTCGATATTTTTTATTGTTAGAAGAAAATAGAATTTTTGTAAACCATGAGTACAAAGGAATTTTTAAACTTAAAATTAATGAAAGTTATACATCTGTAATAGAAAACATTAAAGATAGTACAATTCAAAAAGGAATACATTCTAGTTTGATACAGCATAAAAATGAAATATTGTATGCTTCTAAAAAAGGTGTTTTTAAATATTCGAAGAATTCTAACGATTTTATGTTAGATACTTTGTATAGTAAATTAATTCCTGAAGACGATTTTATAACAGCAAAATTAATTTCAAATTCAAGTACTAATAAACTTTGGTCTTTCACAAAAAAAGGGTTTCGTTATCTTAATCCTGGACAGTTTAGTAACAAACCAAGTTTAGAATTAATTCCTTTAAGAAATACATTGTTTAAAGGAGCTTCTGGTTTTGAAAATATTCTTCATTTAGAAAAAGAAAAATATTTAGTAGGCGCTACAAATGGTTATGTAACTTTAGATTTAAGCCTGTTTTTAATACCAAAATCTTTTAAAGTAGATATTGCTAGGATATATAATTACCAATTAGATCAACCTTTAAAAAATGTTTCTTTAAAAAATAAATTAAATTTTAAAAATGAAGAAAATAGTATTGAGTTCTTTTATAGTGTTCCTAATTTTACAAAGTCCTCAAATATATTGTACCAATATAAATTAGAGGGGTATAATAGTAAGTGGAGTGATTTTTCATCATCGAATTTCGTGTTATTTGAAAACCTTCCATTTGGTAATTATAATTTTAAAGTTCGGGCTTCAATTGGTGGTGTGTTGAGTGAGAATATTGCTGAATTTCAATTTAAAATTGAAAAACCCTGGTATTTATCAACTTTGCTCTTAATTATATATTTATTGTTTTTTTTAACAATTATTTATGTATGGCAAAAACTTTCGAAAAGACATTATATTAAACAACAAGAAAAGTTATTAGAGAAAGCTCAGAAAGAGTTAGAATTAAAAGAGTTGGAAACTTCTCAAAAAATAATAAAGTTAAATAACGATAAGTTAAGAAATGATATTGAGAGTAAAAGTCGAGAGTTGGCTACTTCTACAATGAGTATTATAAAGAAAAATGAATTTTTAAATACCATTAAGAAAGAATTGTTGGAAGGTAAAATGCAAAGTATAGATAAAGTTGTGAAAATTATCGATAAAAACATAACCAATACAGACGATTGGAAAATGTTTCAAGAAGCATTTAATAATGCAGATAAAAAATTTCTTAAGAAAATGAAATCTAAACACCCAGATTTAACTCCTAACGACTTAAGGCTGTGTGCATATCTTCGTCTAAATCTGTCTTCTAAAGAAATAGCGCCACTTCTTAATATTTCTCCTAGAAGTGTAGAGGTAAAAAGATATAGACTTCGAAAAAAAATAAATTTAGAGCACGATGCGAACTTAACAAATTACATTTTGGAAATTTAAAAACCAATCAAGTGGTTTTTTTGACCATACATAACCACAACATTTCCTTTTTTCAATTTTTTTATTGAAAATTAAATTCCTTGCTATAAAAGGATTTTTCACCTTTTTTCACCTTAAAAATTATCATGTATGTTTTTTGTTGGGGTGTTTTTTATCAATTTAACAAGTAATCGTTCTTAATTTTACAGAAAAAATAAAACTCTTTATTCATGAGAAAACAAATCACATTATTACTCTTTATGTTTATCGCTTTTTGTGTGCATGCACAAACTGTAAATGTAAAAGGTGTTGTTACAGATGCTACAACTGGAGATCCACTTCCTGGTGTAAGCGTAATTGTTAAAGGAACTGTTAAAGGTACTCAAACAGATTTCGATGGTATGTATAATATATCAAACGTTACTACAGGTGCAACTTTAGTATTTAGATACTTAGGTTATAAAGAAACTGAGGTATTGGTAAAAAACGCTACAGTTAATGTATCTCTAGAAGTAGAAGCACAAGCTTTAGATGAAATTGTAGTAATTGGTTATGGAACTCAAAAAAGGGCAGAAGTAACAGGTGCAGTTTCTGTGGTAAGTAACGAAACTATAGAAAACCTAAAACCAACTAGAATAGAGCAAGCTTTACAAGGACAGGTTGCAGGTGTAAATATTACATCTTCTTCTGGAGCTCCTGGTGCAGGTTTAAATATTAGAATTAGAGGTGTTTCTACAAATGGAAACAACAATCCTTTAATTTTGTTAGATGGAAACGTTATTGAAGATTTAAGTGTGGTGAATCCATCAGATATAGAATCTATGAACGTTTTAAAAGACGCAACTGCTGGTATTTATGGTGTTAGAGGTGCAAATGGTGTAATTTTAATTACTACTAAGAAAGGTAGAAAAAATACTGAATTTAAGTATACCTTTAATTCATATGTTGGTTTTCAACAAACAACTAGAAAAATTCCTTTATTAAATGCAACAGAATATGCCTTATTGGCAAATGAAGCTTTTGCTGCAAATGGAGAAGCTTTACCATTTTCTAACATTCTTAGTTTAGGACAAGGCACAGATTGGCAAAATGAAGTTTTTAAAGATGCAATTATTTCTAGTGCAGATATTAATATTACTAAAGGAACTGAAAAATCTACTTTTTCATTTGGAGCCTCTCACTTAGATCAAGATGGTATAGTTGGTGGAAGTAAAGCAAACTTCAATAGAACAACTGCTAAATTTGGTTTTAGTCACGATATTTTAAAGAATTTAAAATTTAAGTCTTCCTCTATTTACACAAATACCAATAGAAAAGGGTTGCCAGAAAATGCTTTAGGTTCAGTTTTATTTAATGCTTTAAATATGCCTGCAAATTTAACTCCTAGAGATGCAAATGGAGACTTTACATTAGCGCCAAATACTGGAGTTGGTATTGAGGTAATTAATCCTTTAGCACAAACACAAAATTCATTCAATAGAACTTGGGTAAATAAATTTGCTGGAAGTTATGGTTTAAACTATTCTTTTTTAGATGGTTTTTCTGCGGAGTCAAACATTCAATTTAATTATGCAAAAGTAAATTCTAAAAGTTATACACCAGAATTATTTTATGGTTCAGGAAAGGTGTTTAACACTGTTGGTGCAGCATCAGATTTAAATGATGGAATTAACAACTCAAGTGTTTTCGAGAGCCAGCAAACTTATAAAGATTATACTTTTGATGCTTTTATAAAATACGAGAAAGTATTTAACGATGTACATGATGTAAAAATATTGTTAGGAACATCCGTTTTTAAATCGGAAGGAATTAATGATTCTAACCTACTAGGGTTTGGTGCAAATGGAAATACTTTAGAAGATGTTAGTGTAGCTGGAGCAGATAGTTCTCAAGATAATTTAGCCCTTAGCAATCAACCAAGACAGTTTTTTGATAGTAGATTGCTATCTTACTTTACACGTTTACAGTATAATTACGATGGAAAATATTTATTCTCAGCTGTTGTAAGAAGAGATGGTTCATCTAATTTTGGACCAAAAAATAAATTCGGAATTTTTCCAACAGCATCCATTGGTTGGGTAGCTTCAAAAGAAAGTTTCTTAGAAGATTCAGAAGCAATTAGTTTTTTAAAATTAAGAGCAAGTTATGGTGTTATTGGAAATGACAGAATTGGTAGTTTCGGTTTTGTTTCAACAATTTCAGGTGAAGGAGAATATGTTTTTAACAACCAAATTAATTTTGGTACAGCAATTGGGGCCTTATCTAATCCAGAAATTAAATGGGAAAGACAAATACCTTTAGATTTTGGTATAGATATCGAATTATTTGATAAAATAAATATTACTGCAGATTATTTTAATAAAAGAACAGAAGATTTATTATTAAATCCTCAAGTTTCAGGAATATTAGGAGTTTCTGCACCAGGTTCTGCAGGGCCAATTGTAAATGCAGGAACTGTAGAAAATAGAGGTTTCGAATTTGCTATTGGTTACAAAGAAAGAATTTCCGAAGACTTTAAATTTAGTATGAACTACAACTTTACAACAATTAAAAACGAAGTTTTATTTGTTGGTAGCGAAAGTGGCGTATTATTTGGCGGATCTTTTGGCGTTGGACAAGAACCACCATCAAGAATGGAAGCAGGTTTACCAATAGGATACTATTATGGATTTAAAACCAATGGAATTTTTCAAAACCAAGCAGAAGTAGATGCTCATGCAACACAAACAAATGCAAATCCTGGAGATTTAAGATTTGTAGATCAATTAACTGTAGATACAGATAATGATGGAATTGCAGATGCTACAGATGGTATTATTAATAACGATGATAAAACATATATTGGAGACCCAATTGCAGATGTAACTATGGGATTCAATTTCTCTTTCGATTATAAAAATTTCGATTTTAACATGTATGCATTCGCATCAATTGGAAACGAAATTGTAAGAAATTACGAAAGAAACCTACCATTAACAAACAGACCAACATACTATTTAGATAGATGGACAGGTCCTGGAACTAGTAACACTTTTCCAAGAGTAACTACAGGTGCTACAGGAAATTCTTTATTCTCAGATTTTTATGTGGAAGATGGTTCTTTCTTAAGATTACAAAATATACAATTAGGATATTCTTTAAAAAACAATATTACAGAGCAAGTAGGTTTAAGTAAGTTGCGTTTTTATGTAACAGCAAATAATTTGTTTACGTTAACAAAGTATAGAGGTTTCGATCCAACAACTTCTAATGGAGCTCCAATAGGTGGAGGTATAGATCAAGGTTTTTATCCAACACCAAAGACTTTTTTAGTTGGTTTAAATGTTAATTTTTAATAAAAAATAAGATGAAAAAATTAAACATAAAATTTTTAGCAACAATTATGTTACTTGTAGGTTTAACTGCTTGTAGCGATGATTTTGTAAATGTAGAATCTCAGGCAGAAAATTCTGAAGATTATTTCAATTCAGAAGAAGATTACCAAAATGCACTAGTAGGAGCATACGATTTATTACAATCTACATACTTAAATGCACTTTTAGGAGAAATTGCTTCAGACAATACATTAGCAGGTGGCGAAAGCGCAACAGATGTAATAGGAATCCAAGAAGTAGATGATATGGTACACACACCAGTAAATCAACAACTAAGAGATATTTGGGGGTGGATGTTCTCTGGAGTTAATAGAACGAACTACATTTTAGAGTTTCAAGATAAAACAGATTTTGCAGGAAAAGATCAAGTAATTGCACAAGCAAGATTTTTAAGAGCTTACTATTATTTTGAATTGGTAAAATGGTTTGGAGATGTTCCATTAGTAGTAGATCAAAGAATATTATTCGGAGATCAATTTACTGTAGATAGAACTCCAAAAGCAGAAGTATATGCACAAATTGAAAAAGATTTAATATTTGCAGCAAATACTTTACCATATATTCAAGCAGAAACAGGTAGAGTAACTAGAGGTGCAGCACAAGCATTACTAGGAAAAGCTTATTTATATCAAAATAAATTTGATGAAGCTGCAGGAATTTTAGATACTTTAATTACACAAGGACCTCATGCTTTAGTAACAGATGCTACTAGATTTATGAACCTATTTGAAAATGATAACGAAAACAGTGTAGAGTCAGTTTTTGAAGTTCAATACACAGAAATTCAAGGAGCAGGTTTTGATTGTTTACAATGTAGTGAAGGTAATGTAGCAGTAGGATTTAGTGGTGTAAGAGGCTATAATGGACAAGATTTTACATCAGGATTTAGTTTTAACGTTCCTGTACAAGAATTAGTAGATGCTTTCGAAATGGGAGATAGAAGAATAGATGTTGCAATTTTAGATATTGAAGCTTGGTCTCAACAAACTGGAGCAACTTTTGATAAAGGTTACGAGCATACTGGATACTTCAATAGAAAATATTTACCAAGAAAAAGAGGTGCAGATGCTCAAGGAGACAGAAACTTAACAAACCCAAATAATTATAGAGCAATACGTTTTGCAGATGTTTTATTAATGGCTGCAGAAGCTTTTAATAAAAGTACAATTCCAAATGATGTAAAAGCACGAGGATACTTAAATCAGGTAAGACAACGTGCTTTCGGAGATATGTTACACAATGTTTCTTCATCAGGTTCAGCTCTAACAGAAGATGTTTATAAAGAAAGAAGAGTAGAGTTAGCAGGAGAAGGGCATCGTTTTTTCGACTTGGTTAGAACAGGTAAAGCAGCTCAAGAAATTAACGGTTTTGTTGCAGGTAAGCACGAATTGTTTCCAATTCCATCAATCGAAATTCAATTAGCTGGAAATAGATGGTCTCAAAATCCTAATTATTAAAAAATATAATGATGAAAAAAAATAAAATTATATATAAACTTATAATTGCGCTTTTAATTATAAGCGCATGTACAGATAATGTAAGAGATTTGGATTTTTTAGATAAGGTTTTACCACCTACTAACCTTACAGCTTCTTACGATATTACACAAGACAATACTGGTTTAGTTACAATTACACCAACTGCAGAAGGAGCTCAAGAAATACAAGTGTTTTTTGGAGATGGAACAAACGAATTTGAAATTTTAACAAATGGAGAAAGTGTACAAAGAACATATAAAGAAGGTACTTTCGATGTTAAAATTGTTGCTTCTAATGCTGTTGGAAACAGTATAGAAATCATGCAACAATTAATAGTTTCTTTTAAAGCACCGCAAAATTTGGTGGTTGTTATAGAAAATGATGCTGCAGTTTCTAAACAAGTAAATGTTACTGCGAATGCAGATTTTGCAACAATGTTCGATTTTTATTCTGGACAAACTGGTTCAGATCCAGTTACAGGAAATATTGGAGAAACAATTACTTTTCAATATGATGAAGCTGGTACATACTCAGTTAGAGTTGTGGCAAAAGGTGGTGCAATAGCAACCACAGAATATACAGAAGATTTTATTGTAACCGAAATTTTAGATCCTACAACTTTAGCACCAAATCCACCTTTAAGAAATGCATCTGATGTAATTTCTTTATTTAGTGATGTATATACAAATGTTACTGTAGATACTTGGAATACATCTTGGAGCCAGGCTTCATTTGAAGATGTTACTATTAATGGAAATGCAGTTAAAAAATATACCTCTTTAGGATTTAATGGAATCGAAACTACATCTAATCCATTGGATGCTAGTTCAATGACCCATGTTCATTTAGATGTTTGGACACCAAATGCAACAGAAATTAAATTAAAGTTAGTAGATTTCTTAGGCGATGGTTTCGATGATGGTTCAAATAATTCTGAAGCAGAATTAACCTTTGCAATAAATACTGGAGAGTGGACAAGCATAGACATTCCTTTAGCAGATTTTACAGCTGCAGGAATCACATCTTTTGCAGATATTAATCAGTATATAATTACAGCTACACCATTTGGTTCTTCTATATTGTTTGTAGATAATTTTTACTTTCATAAACCACCATCAGAATTACAAAAGTTACCCGTTAATTTTGAATCAAGCACTTTAAATTATACTTGGACAGGTTTTGGAGATCCTAATTTCAGTGCTATACCAACAGCTGTTATTTCAAACCCAGATAAATCAGGTATTAATACAACAAATACTGTATTAGAAATAGAAAAGCCTTCAGGTTCTCAAGTTTGGGCTGGTGCATCTATGCCATTAGATCAAGGGATAGATTTTTCAGCAGGAACTACAATTACTGTAAAAGTTTGGTCTCCAAGAGTGGGAACAGATATTTTACTAAAAATGGAAGATCCTACATCTCCAAAAGATGGTAATGGAAATCCTACAGTTTTTGCAGAAGTAAAAGCGACAACAACAGTAGCAAGTGCTTGGGAAGAACTATCTTTTGATATGACAACTTTTGCAAGTTTTAGCACAAGCATTGCATATAAAAATGTAATATTATTTCCAGATTTTGGAAACATGGGACAAGGAGAAAAGTTTTATTTCGATGATATAGAAATTGCATCTATAAAATTACCAGTTAATTTCGAAGTTCCAGGTTTAACATATACTTGGGTTGGTTTTGGAGACCCTAATTTTGGACCACTTCCAACTGCAATTATTTCTAATCCAGATGTAACAGGAATTAATATGAGTTCTACAGTTTTAGAAATTCAAAAACCATCAGGATCACAAGTTTGGGCAGGTGCTTCAATGGCACTAGATGCTCCAATAAACTTTGCTTATGGTACTAAAGTTAAAATTAAAGTCTGGTCTCCAAGAGTAGGAACTAAAATTTTATTTAAAACAGAAGATCCAAGTTCTCCAAAAGATGGTAATGGAAACCCAACTGTTTTTGTAGAAATTGAAGCAACTTCAACTGTTGCTAATCAGTGGGAAGAACTTACTTTCGATTTAACAAGTTCAGGATCTTTTAATACTTCTATAAATTATGAAAACGTTATTATTTTTCCAGATTTTGGAAATGGAGGTCAAGGAGAAAGCTTTTATTTTGATGACTTAATTTTAACAAACTAAAATTTTAAAAAAAATGAAAAACATAAAAAATCTATATATAATTCTATTTTCGTTAACGATTGGTTTTTACGGTTGTCAAGAAAACGATTATGAATTTGGAGAGATTATAGCTCCTTCGAACATTACAATTGAAGCAAGTATAGTTGGTGCAGACGCTTCTAATCCAAATGGAGATGGAAGTGGTGTTGTAAGTTTTAAAACGACTGCAAACAATGCCGTTTCTTATAAATACATTTTTAATGGAAATGCAAATGTGGCTCCTTCAGGAGAATACACTTACAGTTTTAGTAAATTAGGCTTAAATACCTATACTGTTACAGTTGTAGCATCAGGAACTGCAGGAGTAAGTTCTAGTAAATCTATTGAAGTTCAAGTCTTATCTACCTATTCTCCACCACAAGAATTATTAGATAAATTATATGGAACAGGTTCTAAAACTTGGAAAATTCAATCTGCAAAGCCAGGGCATTTTGGTTTAGGTTCTGTGGGTGGTCCAATGAACGAGTTTTATGGAGCAGGTCCAAATGAAAAAGCGGGTGTTGGAATGTATGACGATAGATATATCTTTAATTCAGATGGAACATTTAAACACATTACAGACAATACAAATGATGCAACAGCTGTAAATACGGATGGAACCATTTTTGGACGTGACCCTTACATTGTAGACGATTTAGGGCCAACAAGTTTATCTCCAAATGGAGCAGATATCGAAAACTATGTTTATAGCGATTATGATGCTACTTTTAGCTTATCAGCTCCTGGAGGACAAGAAACTATTTCTTTATCAGGAATTGGTTTTATTGGATATTATACTGGAGGTTCTCATAGTTACCAAATTGTAGATAGAGGAGTTCCTAACGAACTTGTTCTAAAAACAACGGATGGAAATGGACAATTCGACTGGTGGTTTATAATCGTTTCAGAATAAATAATATGAAATTATTCAAAACAAAATTTTATCTAACAATAATTGCTTCTTTCTTATTACTTTCTTGCGGAAGTTCGGAAGGAGGAGGAGAAGTAATTATTGACAATTCCATTATTCCAACAAATTTAACTATTGCTGTTGCTGTTGTAGGAGTTTCTAAAGCAAACCCTTCTGGAGATGGTTCTGGAGAGATAAAACTTACAGTTTCTGCAAAAGACGCAATTCGTTACAAAGTAAAATTTGGCGATGGAAATGAAACAGAATCAACCTCTGGAAATATAGATTATACTTACACAAATGTGGGGTCAAATAAATATACAATAGAAGTAATTGCATTTTCCAAAACCGACGATTTTGTGAGCGATTTTATTCAACAAGAAGTTTTTGTTTCTGTGAATGGATTAAAGTTAGTTTGGTCAGATAATTTTGATTCAGATGGTGCTCCAGACCCAACAAAATGGACTTACGATCTTGGAAGAGGCAGTAATGGTTGGGGTAATAATGAGTCTCAATTTTACACAAAAAGAACAGAAAATGTTACGATTAGTAATGGAACTCTAAAAATTAAAGCCAAGAAAGAGAATTTTTCCGGAGCAAATTATACATCAGCAAGATTAAAAACGCAAGGGTTATATAATTTTACCTATGGTCGTGTAGAAATTAGAGCAAAGTTACCTTCAACAAAAGGAACTTGGCCAGCACTATGGACATTGGGTTCTAACATTAATTCTGTTAGTTGGCCAAATTGTGGTGAAATAGATATAATGGAGCATATTGGTAACGAATTAGGTAGAGTACAAAGTGCAACACACACACCTTCAAGTTTTGCAAATACACAAAATAAAGGAGCCACTTTTTCTAACAGTACATCAACTGCTTTTCATATCTACGAATTAAGATGGACAGAAGAAAAATTAGAATTTTTATTCGATGGAGAATTGTATTACACATATAATCCATCAGTAAAAAATAGTAGTACTTGGCCTTTTAATTCTAGCCAATTCTTAATAATGAATGTTGCTATTGGAGGTACTTTAGGAGGAAATATAGATGCCTCTTTTACTGAAGATGTTATGGAAATAGATTACATAAAAGTTTATCAATAAATTAATTTTGTTTTGATTTGAAAAGGTCGAAGGTATTTTATTCGACCTTTTTATTAAAACTAAACTTCTATAATTTACAATTAAATACACTTTTGATTTTAAAGTAGTACATGAATTTTGCACTCTTATTTTAATCAAAAATTATATAAAAAAATATTAATGAGTACTGTTTTACAAGAAAATAAATTAGAGTCTAATGGAAAATTAGTTTCTATAAATAACGAGTCGTTTTATAAAATTTCTGATAGCCATCTAATGCGTCCGTTTTTTATGACGATTGTTTCAGATGCAAACCATTGGATGTTCATCTCTAGTAATGGAGGGTTAACAGCTGGGAGAAAAAATGCACAAAATGCACTTTTTCCATATTATACAGATGATAAAATTACAGCTTTAGCAGAAACTTCTGGAACGAAAACAATCTTCAGAATTACAAAAAACAACCAGAATTCACTTTGGGAACCATTTTCTGAAAGGCAAGCAGGACTTTATAATATTTCAAGAAATTTATATAAAAACGTTTACGGAAATAAAGTAATTTTCGAAGAGATAAATCACGATTTAGAACTTACTTTTAAATACGAGTGGAATTCTAGTAATAAATTTGGTTTCATAAGAAAACCAACACTTTTAAATAATTCTTTGGAAGAAATTTCTGTGGAAGCTTTAGATGGTTTTCAAGATTTGTTACCAGCAGGTATTGGTTCGGAATTTCAATTAAGCTACAGTAATTTAGCAGATGCTTATAAGAAATGCGAGTTAGAAAAAGAAGTTGGTCTAGGTATTTATGCGTTAAGCGCGATAATTGTTGATAAAGCAGAACCAAGTGAAGCTTTAAAAGCAAATGTTGTTTGGTCTTTAGGTATAGATAATCCTACTTTTTTATTATCAACTTTACAATTAAATAATTTTAGAAGAGGCATTTCTTTAGAGGAAGAAGTAGACTTGAAAGCAGAAAAAGGAGCCTACTTAACTCAGTTTAATTTCTCACTTTCTTCGGGCAAAGATAAAAATTGGATGCAAGTTGCAGAGGTAAATCAAACTGTTTCTCAAATTCATAAAATTGCAGCTCAAATTTCATCAGAAAAAAATCTACAAGAAATTGTTGAACAAGACGTTGAATTAGGAACCGAAAACTTAATAAAGTTAACAGCAGGAGCAGATGGTTTACAACTTACAAACGACAAATTAGTAAATACAAGACATTTTTCGAATACACTTTTCAATATCATGAGAGGTGGGATTTTCGATGATAATTATACCATTGAAAAAGAAGATTTTATTCAATATGTATCGAAAGCAAACAAAACTGTTTTTGCAGACAAAAAACAAGAATTAGAAAATTTACCAGTGAAATTCACCTTAGATTTTTTAAGAGAATTTGCTAAAAAAGATTCAAATTCAAATTTTAAAAGACTTTCTTTAGAATATTTACCATTAAAATTTAGTAGAAGACATGGAGATCCAAGTAGACCTTGGAACAAGTTTTCTATAAATACACAAAGTGAAGTTGATGGTTCTAAAATTTTAGATTACGAAGGGAATTGGCGAGATATTTTCCAGAATTGGGAAGGTTTAGCACATTCATATCCTCAATTTATTGAGAGTATGATTCATAAATTCTTAAATGCCACAACTTTTGAAGGTTATAATCCTTACAGAGTTACAAAAGGTGGTTTCGATTGGGAAATTATCGAAGAACACGATCCTTGGTCTTATATTGGGTATTGGGGAGATCATCAAATTATTTATTTGTTGAAGTTTTTAGAGTTTATAGAAGACCATTATCCGAATGAATTATTAAAATTATTTACGGAAAACGTTTTTGTATATGCAAATGTGCCTTATAAAATAAAATCGTATCAAGATATTCTTAAAAACCCTAAAGACACGATTGATTTCGATTACAAATTAAATGTAGAAATCGATGAAAAAAGAGCGCATTTAGGAGCGGATGGCGCTTTAATTGAAGATAAAAATAACGCCATTTACAAGGTAAATCTAATAGAAAAATTATTAGTTACTGTTTTGGCGAAAATAGCCAACTTTATTCCTGAAGGTGGAATTTGGTTAAATACACAAAGACCAGAATGGAACGATGCCAACAACGCTTTGGTTGGAAATGGTGTTTCTATGGTTACTTTAAATTACTTGCGACGTTTTATCGATTTTTATGAAAATTTAGTTAAAAAATCGGAAGTTGATAATATAGAAATTTCTGAAGAATTAGCAGTTTTCTTCTTTAAAGTTTTAGAAACTTTAGAAGAGAATAAGCATATTTTATCAGGTAATTTTTCAGATGTTGATAGAAAAACTGTTTTAGACGGTTTAGGAAATCCTGCAAGTGTGTATAGAGAATCAGTTTACAAAAACGGATTTTCAGCAAAGAAAAAGAACCTTTCAAAAGAAAATTTATTAGAATTTTTCGAAACTACAAAAGCGTATTTAGAGCATACAATTAGAGCAAATAAACGTGATGACAATATGTATCACGCTTATAATTTAATGACGATTAATTCAAACAAAGAAGTTTCTATTTCTTATTTATCTGAAATGTTAGAAGGGCAAGTTGCTGCTTTAAGTTCTGGTTATTTAAGTGCAAAGGACGCCTTGGATTTATTGGACGGATTAAAAAATAGCGCACTATTTAGGAAAGACCAATACAGTTATATTTTATATCCGAATAAAGAATTACCAAGGTTTACTAAGAAAAATAATATTGATTCAGAACGTGTAGAAAAATCTGAATTATTATCTACATTAATTAAAAACAACGATCAAACAATTGTTGAAAAAGATGTCCATGGAAATTATCATTTCAATGGAAATTTCAACAATGCAAATAGCGTAAAAGAAGCATTAGATAAATTACCAAAAGAAAAATATAAAAATCTTTTAAAAAAGGATAGTCAAGATGTTTTAAACATTTTCGAAGAAGTTTTCGACCACAAATCTTTTACAGGTCGTTCTGGAACATTTTTCGGTTACGAAGGTTTAGGTTCTATTTATTGGCATATGGTTTCTAAGTTGCTTTTAGCGGTTCAAGAAAACTGTTTATTGGCAATAAATAATAACGAAAGTGAAGCAATAATAGGAAGATTATTAGACCATTATTACGAAATAAATGCAGGAGTTGGCGTACATAAATCACCAAATTTATATGGCGCTTTTCCAACAGATGCTTATTCACATACACCAGCAGGAAAAGGAGCACAACAACCAGGAATGACTGGGCAAGTAAAAGAAGATGTTTTAAATAGATTTGGAGAGTTAGGTGTTTTTGTTACAGAAGGGAAGATAGTTTTCAATCCAAGATTATTAAAACAAGAGGAGTTTTTAACAAGCGAAAATGACTTTGAGTATATATCTGTTTCTGGGGAAAATAAAAAACTAAGCTTAGCTTCAGGTAATTTGGCTTTTACATTTTGTCAAGTTCCTGTGGTTTATGAATTGGCCTCAAAAAATAGCATTCAATTATTTTATAATGATGGAAATAAAAAAGAAATTGAAGGTTTACAATTAAACACAATAATAAGTAAAGAAATTTTTGAAAGAACAAATGCTATTGAAAAAATAGTAGTTCTTATAAAATAAGTAAAGTGAAGAAAGTTTTTAGAATTTTAGTGGTTTTATTCATTCTAATTTTGAGTTACAGTTGTAATTCGAAAAAGGAAAAAACTGCAAATTCTAAAACGAAAATTACGGCATCAGATATTTTAGGAAACCCTAATTATTTGGCAATTTCTTATGGTGGTTATCGACAAAAGTCGAGAGCTGTTCAGCCAACAATTCAAGAATTAAAAGACGATTTAAAAATTTTATCTGCGATGAATATTAAGGTTTTAAGAACCTACAATGTTCATTTGGCACAAGCTTCTAATTTGTTGGAAGCAATTCATCAACTTAAAAAAGAAGATACAGATTTCGAAATGTATGTGATGTTGGGTGCTTGGATAGATTGCGAAAATTCTTTCAGTTCAGAAAATGGTGGCCCAAATCACGAAAAGGAAAATCCAAGAAATGCAAAAGAGATAGAAACTGCAGTTTCTTTAGTTAAGAAATACCCAAATATTGTAAAAATTATTGCAGTTGGTAACGAAGCAATGGTAAAATGGGCAACCAGTTATTATGTGCAGCCAAAAGTGATTTTAAAATGGGTAAATCACCTTCAAAATTTAAAGAAAAAAGGAGAATTACCAACAGATTTATGGATTACTTCTTCAGACGATTTTGCTTCTTGGGGTGGAGGAGATGAGAACTATAAAGTGAAAGAATTAGAAGAATTGATAAAAGCTGTAGATTATGTTTCTATGCACACATATCCTTATCATAATTCACATTACAACCCTTCTTTTTGGAAAGTTCCAGAAAATGAAGAAGATTTGAGCGACATCGAAAAAATAGACAAAGCAATGTTAAGAGCGTTTGAATTTGCAAAAAATCAATATAAAAATGTTTCGAAATACGTAAAAAGTATTGATAGCACAAAACAAATTCATATTGGAGAAACTGGTTGGGCAACAATTTCAAACGGACATTATGGAGCAAATGGTTCCAGAGCTACAGACGAATATAAGCAAGCTAAATATTATCAATTAATTAGAGATTTTACCAATAAAAATAACATTTCGTGTTTTTATTTTGAAGCTTTTGATGAGCAGTGGAAAGATGCAAATAATGCAGAAGGTTCAGAAAATCATTTTGGATTGATAAATCTTAAGAATGAAGCCAAATATCCTTTATGGAAAATGGTGGATAATGGCGTTTTTAATGGATTGAAAAGAAATGGAAAACCAATTACAAAAACATATAATGGAAATCTGGATAGTTTAATGAAAAGTTTACAAACACCAAATACAGAGTATCCAAGATAAACGAATAAATGATGAAAAAAATCTTATTAATTCCTATTGTTCTATTTGTTTTAATTTCTTGTAATAAAGAAGTTAAAAGTGATGTGGTTACTGTTTCTGGAAGAAAAATAATGGTAAATAATCAACCTTATTTAATTAAAGGAATCTGTTATCATCCAGTTCCAAAAGGTTCTGATAAAAGAGATTTTGGCAATCTTACGCAAGATTTATCTTTAATGAAAGAAGCAGGAATAAACACAATTAGAGTGTATGAACCTATTGAAGAAGTTGCTGTTTTAGATGAGATTAATAAAGCAGAGATAAAAGTAATTATCGGTTTTGGCTACAATCAAGGAGGTAAAAATGATATTCTTTCGGGCACTTTTATCAATTATGTAAATAAATTCAAAAACCACAATGCAATTTTAATGTGGGAGTTAGGAAACGAATATAATTATCATCCAGAATGGTTTGAAGGTGATATTAAAAACTGGTATACAGCAATGAATGCTGCCTCAGAAATCATTCACGAAAACGATAAAAATCATCCAACAACAACAGCTCATGGAGATTTACCAGATGCATTAGCTTTATCTATGAGTAAAAATATAGATGTTTGGGGAATGAATGTTTATAGATGGGATAATCCAGAAACAATTTTTGCTCAATGGGAAAAAGTAAGCGAAAAACCAATGTATTTATCAGAAGCTGGAGGAGATAGTTATATGGTAATTGAAAAAGCAGGTTACAAAAAAGGAGTCAACGAAAAAGCACAAGCAGATGCTACTTTAAATGTTTTAAAAAAATCATTTACGAACAAAAATATCTGCTCAGGAATCACTTTATTTTCTTTTACAGACGGTTGGTGGAAAGCAGGAGATAACACCACACAAGATATTGGTGGTTGGGCACCCAACAGTTCTGGAGTTCCTTATGATGGATCACCAAATGAAGAATTTTGGGGAATTGTAGATATTGAAAGAAATAAAAAACAAGCTTTTAAAGTAGTGCAAACACTTTATGAAGAACAAAATTAAAATTATGAAAAAAAGCACACATTTTTTAAGCGTTTTTTTACTTGTAATGATGATGAGTTGCGAAAGTAATAGCAAAAAATTATCTGTTGAAGTTTTTGAAACTTCAGAAAGCGGAAATAAGTTAACAAAAATTTCTAATTTTAATACAAATGAAAATGCTTCAATTATAAAGTTAGATACTTCTAAAACTTTCCAAACCATTACTGGTTTTGGAGGAGCTTTTACTGAATCTTCTGCTTATTTACTTAATCGATTAAGTAAAAAAAATAGAGATACTATTCTACAAGCTTATTTTTCAAAAGACGGTGCAAATTATTCATTAACTAGAACGCACATGAATTCTTGTGATTTTTCTTTGTCTCAATATTCATATTCACCAGTTGAAGATGACATGGAATTAGAACATTTTACAATTAAAGAAGATAAAGACGATTTAATTCCGATGATAAAGGATGCAATGAAAGTGTCTGAAGATGGTTTTAAAATATTCGCTTCTCCTTGGACAGCTGCTCCTTGGATGAAAGATAACAAAAAATGGGTTGGAGGAAAATTACTATCAAAATATTATGATACATGGGCACTTTTCTTTTCAAAATATATAGACGCTTATAAGGAAGAGGGAATAGATATTTGGGGTTTTACAGTAGAAAATGAACCTTTAGGAAATGGGAATAATTGGGAATCTATGCATTATTCTCCTGATGAAATGACCAATTTTGTTAAAAATCATTTAGGACCAAAATTAGACGAAGATTATCCAAATGTAAAGATTTTAGGATATGATCAAAATAGAGAACATTTAAAAGAATGGGTAGATTCTCAATTTAAAAACGAGGAAACCTCTAAATATTTTGATGGAACAGCCATTCATTGGTATGCAAGTACTTATGATTTTTTTGCAGAAGAATTACAATACGCACATCATAAAGCCCCAAATAAATACTTAATAGAAACAGAAGGTTGTATCGATTCTCAGGTTCCAGAATGGAAAAACGATGCTTGGTATTGGAAAAAAGAAGCAACAGATTGGGGTTGGGATTGGGCTCCAGAAAAAGACAAACATTTGCATCCAAAATATGCGCCAGTTAATAGATATGCAAGAGATATTATTGGTTGCTTAAATAATTGGGTAGATGGTTGGGTAGACTGGAACATGGTTTTAGACAAACAAGGAGGCCCAAATTGGTTTAAAAATTGGTGTGTGGCTCCTGTAATTGTAGATCCAGAAAAAGATGAAGTTTATTTTACGCCACTTTATTATACAATGGCTCATTTTAGTAAATATATTAGACCAGAGGCTAAAGTTATAGGTTTAGAGAATTCTGATAAAGATTTACAAGTTACAGCAGTTGAAAATCAAGATGGTTCGATAGCAGTTGTTGTTTTCAATGAAGGAAAAATTGCGAAGGATTTCAAATTACAATTTGGCGAAAAAGAAACTGCAATACATATAAGTGCACAAGCATTACAAACAATTATAATATCAAATAAAAATTAATATTATGTCAAACTCTAATTCTACATCTAAAGTTCCATTTGGGCAAAAAGTAGCATTCGGAATAGGAATGTTAGCAAACCAAATGTTTCCAGCTATTTTAGGAATTTTTATGGTGGTTTTGGTACAGGATTTAGGCTTCCCTGGTTGGATGTGGGGTGTGTTGTTTTTTCTGCCAAGAGTTTTCGACTCCATTACAGATCCAATAATGGGTTTTATTTCTGATAATACAAAATCGAAATGGGGAAGAAGAAGACAATATGTATTTATTGGTGCTATTATTATGGGAGCCGCTTTTATTATGATGTGGCAACTGCATAGAGAAGATGGTATCGATTATAATTTTATGTATTTTCTTTTATGGTCTTTCGTATTTTATTTAGGACTTACAATTTTTAGTGTTCCCTATGTAGCAATGGGTTATGAGATGAGTAACGATTTTCATGAACGCACAAACATTATGGCAGTTGCACAATGGATTGGCCAATGGGCTTGGGTAATTGCACCTTGGTTTTGGGTTATTATGTACGACCAAGGTTGGTTCGAAACTGCAGACATTGCTACAAGAGAATTGGCTATTTATGTAGGTATTATTTGTATGTTATTTGCTATGGTACCAGCTATTTTTATCAAAAGTAAATCTACTTTAAATGAAAATTATTCACCCTTAACATTTAAAAATATTGGAGGAAGTTTAAAAGAAATATTAAACGGATTTAAAGAAGCTTTTAAATCAGAACCTTTTAGAAAATTATGTATTGCTACATTTTTTATATTCAATGCATTTAATACAATTGCAAGTTTTTCATTCTTTATAGTAGTTTATTATTTATTTAATGGAGATGCAGGTGCTGCAGGAATTTGGCCAACCTTATTTGGTAGTATTGGTGCTTTAGCCACCACATTTTTAGTAATTCCTATAGTTACAAAAATGTCTAAAGTAATGGGTAAAAAGAATGCATTTATAGTATCACAAGGAATTTCTATAATTGGGTATGTAATGTTGTGGTTTTTATTTATTCCAGGAAAACCATATATGTTTATTTTTGCATTGCCATTTTTCTCATTCGGAATAGGAAGTTTATTTACTTTAATGATGTCCATGACTGCAGATGTTATTGACTTAGATGAGTTAAATACTGGTAAACGAAGAGAAGGAATTTTTGGTGCGATTTATTGGTGGATGGTAAAATTCGGTTTTGCGATTGCAGGTTTATTAACTGGTGCAATTATGACGCTTGTTGGTTTTGATCCAAGTGTAGCTGTACAACCAGAAGGAGCTGTAACAGGTTTAAGAATGTTCTATTCAGGTTTTCCAATTTTAGGAACATTGGTAGCCATGTTTATAATGCGTAATTATAATGTTACTGAAGAAAAAGCAAGAGAAATTAGAACAGAACTAGATAAGAGATTACTTGTAAAAGAGAAGGATACAAATAGAAAAAATAAGAACAGAATTAAAAATAAAGAGTTATATAATTCAATTTCAATAGCTGATAAATAAAATTAACTATGTATAATTAATATTATTTATAGTAATATTTTTAGAAATTATTTTTAAATAAAAACACTACTTAAAATGTAGTGTTTTTTTTTTGAGAAGATTTTAAATTTAATTTTGTTGTTTATTAAAAGATAATTTAAAACCTACCTCGTTGTTTTTTAATAATTTAATTTTTAATAAATCAGTTTTAATTATGTGAATTTCATTTTTTTAAATCAATACATTTAAAAACAGTAGCTTAACATTTCGATTGCTAACAATACATTACCCATACAAAACCATTTTTGATATAAAATATATAAAATTTTATTTATTAACTGAATTTTACTTATAAGCCTATTATTACTGGTTATTATTTGGGTTATTAATAATTAATTACCTTTTATTTTACAATGTATGTTTTTTGTTGGGGTATTAATTAAGAATATTTCAATAAAGTGGATGTATTTTTGAGACATAACGAATAAAACATTTACAACATGAAAAAAATTACTTTTTTACTTTTCCTTTTATGTGTGTCTTTAGGGTATGCACAACAACAAGAATATCATTTAGATTTTGAAGATGGAACTCCTTCAGGTGTTGCTGCTAATTGGTTTACTTTTGATAATTCACCTGCACCAGCAGAAGTTATAGATAACCCAGATTTAGATGGAGTAAATTCTACAGCTTCAAAAGTTTTAAAGGTGGTTGTTGGTTCAGGTAATGCATTTTATGCAGGTGTTAATAATAAATGGGAAGATTCAAAATTTGGAACTTGGAAAATTGATTTAGGTGTTGCAAGCAATTCAACATTAACAATGGATGTCAATAAAAATTATGTAGGTACTGTAGGTATAAAAATGTCAACAAATACTGGAGGAACTACATTTCAGATAACAGATCAGAACGTTGGTAACACAGTTGTTGATGAATGGCAAACTTTAACATTTGATCTTTCAGGTATAAATCCTAATGGAGATTTAACAAACATCAGTCAAATGGTTGTTTTTGTAGATTGGACAGAAGGTATGGCTGACAGAGCAGATGGTAATACTATATTAATTGATAATATAAAATTTAATGCAGAAAAATTAACAGATGCACCAGCACCTTCAGTAGCAGGATCTGCACCAACAACAGATGCACCAACACCTCCAGCAAGAGCAGCAGGAGATGTTTTATCTATTTATAGTGATGCTTACACAAATGTAAACGTAACTAATTTTAACCCAGGTTGGGGACAATCAGGAGCAGTAGATGCAGCTTTTGATCCAACAGGAAATGGTACAAATACTGTTTTAAAGTATTCAAATTTTAATTATCAAGGAACAGAATTCGATGCAACAGATGCTTCAGGAATGGACTTTGTACATATTGATATTTGGACAGCAGATGCCACAGATATTAAGTTTTCACCAATAAATAATGGTACTGGAGCAGGAGAGTTTTTAGTAAACGTTCCTTTAATAACAGGATCATGGAGTAGTGTAGATATTGCTATAGCAGATTTTACAGGTATGACATGGGATTCATTATTTCAAATGAAATTTGATGGACAAGGAGGCGTAAACCCTTCAACAATTTATATAGACAACGTTTATTTCTATAAAGGAAGTCCAGCTGTAGCAACAGCACCAACAACAGATGCACCAACACCTCCAACAAGAGCAGCAGGAGATGTTTTATCTATTTACAGTGATGCTTACACAAATGTAAACGTAACTAACTTCAACCCAGGTTGGGGACAATCAGGTGCAGTAGATGCTGCTTATGATCCAACAGGAAATGGTACAAATACTGTATTAAAGTATTCAAATTTTAATTATCAAGGAACAGAATTCGATGCAACAGATGCTTCAGGAATGGACTTTGTACATATTGATATTTGGACAGCAGATGCCACAGATATTAAGTTTTCACCAATAAATAATGGTACTGGAGCAGGAGAGTTTTTAGTAAACGTTCCTTTAGTAACAGGATCATGGAGTAGTGTAGATATTGCTATAGCAGATTTTACAGGTATGACTTGGGATTCATTATTTCAAATGAAATTTGATGGACAAGGAGGCGTAAACCCTTCAACTATTTATATAGATAACGTTTATTTCTATAAAGGTACTACAACTGTAGCAACAGCACCAACAACAGATGCACCAACACCTCCAACAAGAGCAGCAGGAGATGTTTTATCTATTTATAGTGATGCTTACACAAATGTAAACATAACTAACTTCAACCCAGGTTGGGGACAATCAGGAGCAGTAGATGCTGCTTATGATCCAACAGGAAATGGTACAAATACTGTATTAAAGTATTCAAATTTTAATTATCAAGGAACAGAATTCGATGCAACAGATGCTTCAGGAATGGATTTTGTACATATTGATATTTGGACAGCAGATGCCACAGATATTAAGTTTTCACCAATAAATAATGGTACTGGAGCAGGAGAGTTTTTAGTAAACGTTCCTTTAGTAACAGGATCATGGAGTAGTGTAGATATTGCTATAGCAGATTTTACAGGTATGACATGGGATTCATTATTTCAAATGAAATTTGATGGACAAGGAGGTGTAAATCCTTCTACTATTTATGTAGATAATGTTTATTTTTATAAGTCAAATACTGCAAGCATTAAAGACAATACTTTAGCAAACTTGAGTTTATACCCAAATCCAGCAACAAATTTTGTAACAATTTCTGCGGATAATACAATTGATAAAGTAAGTGTATATAATATTTTAGGGAAAACTGTAAAAACAATTTCTGTAAATGATACTTCTAAAAATATTGATATTTCTGATTTGAATTCAGGTATCTATTTAATTAAATTTACTGTTAATAATGCAGTTGGAACCGCTAAATTTATAAAGAGATAATTTTTTTATCGGGGGATTTTAAAATTATTGTATCAACGCTCAAGATTTAATTCTTGGGCGTTTTTTATAATTCAATTTCAATAGGAGAATTCACATTCCTGTATTTATTATCTAACAAAGAAGCATTTACAAAAACGGTATTATTTCTTACTGTTTTTCCATAAGCTTCGTGGATATGTCCAAAAACATGTAGTTTAGGTTTAATTTCTAAAACTTTATTTTTTAGTTCTTTACAACCAACATATTCTTCTTTTTTTGTTAAATCTAAAATTTTATGTGGTGGTCCATGAGTAATTAATACATCTGTATCATTAGGAATTAAATCCCAATGTTTTTTTATTTCTTCCCCTCTTTTCCTATTAAATGCCCAATCAAAAAAAGTTGGTTGAATAGGAGATCCCCAAAACTTAATACCATCAATTTCACAACCAGAATCATTTAAATAAATAAGATCTAGAAAATTTATTTCGATGTTATTTTTTATAGCTTCTTCAAAATAAAAATCATGATTTCCAGCAATAAAAATCTTATGTTTATGTGGTTGAGATTGGAACCATTTTATAAATGCATCAATTTCTGTTTTTCTTCCTCTTGAAGAAACATCACCAGCGTGAATTAAAACATCTCCTTTTGGGATTCTAAAATTATGGTTGCCATGTGTGTCTGAAATTAAGATGATTTTCATCTTTTACCTCATTAAAGCATCTAAAGTTAAAATATCTAATTTTCCATCCGCAAAAAGATTGTTTATTTCTTCGAAAGATTTAATGGCATTAGAAGTTTCTGCTCTGTAAATTCCATCTACAGCAATGTTAAAACCATTTTTAACCAATAGTTTTTGCACTTCAAAAATTAATGCCGTTTTTTGATTGGAAACAATTTTTTTGGAGTCACTAAATAATGTTTTCATTCTGCTTTTGTAAGAAGCTAATTCTTGTTCTTGTAAATGAGTTTTTAAATTGGTGCCTGTTTCTTCCAAATATTTAATTTCTTTATTAGAAAGACCTTTTTCTTTTAAAAGAGCCGATTTTTCTAATTTAGCCTCATAATATTTCACTTTTGCCAATTTATCAGCGTATTTTTTTACTGCAAATTTTGTTTCAGTATCATCATCTTCAGGCGTAACAACATCAATATCATTTGCTGTCCATTGCAACTTTACCCAACTATTTAAATCTTCTATAGCATTAAAATAGTCAAAAACCAAATCTTGATTATGACATTCCATGTCTATCTTTTTATCAGTTTTATACTCTAATTTTGGTGTGTTGTACCTTTTATATTGTTGGTATTTTCCAAAACCGATAAAAAATGCGATTATAAGAAGAAGAAATATAATTATTTGTTTCATAATAATTGGTTAAATCAGTATCAATAGTAAACAAATGTAATTAATTCTTTTAACAAAAAGACAGATTTAAAAAAACGAATTATTAATCCCCTAAACTCCATTCTTTAAAATTTCTACCTTTTCTTACCTTATTTTATAGATGAATTTATAGAATTCATCTGCGTATAAATTTTTGATATTTAAATTTTAATCCCCCAAAAAACAAATGAAAAATCTATTACTATTATTACTAACACTAATTATTTTTTCGTGTAAAAACCAAACCCAAAAAGAACTTATATTTTTAAACAAAAATGCTTACGAAGTCCCAGTTTGGGAAGAAATGTTATTAGAAGACAAAATAAAGTTTTCCGATGTTATTTCGGCCTTTAAAGCCTATAAATCAAATAATATTTTAGATAAAGAAACCATCGAACATTTCGAGAAATTAGAAAAAAGAGTCAAAGAACATCTAGGAGAAGATGGTTTTTATACCTCACAATTATACGATTACAAAGAACTATTAAAATACAGAAAAGCAATAAGAGTAAAAAAAGAAGAAGCGCCTGTTGCTAATAGCTTATCGTTATTAAATACGGTTACAAAACAAATACCCAATGTTAATAATTTAGGAAACTGGAAAAACATGGGGCCTTTTGGAAATCCAGAAGTAAAATGGTCTGCCACAGGAAATGGAGCTTTAGATTATATAGAAATGCATCCAACAAACCCTGCAATAATGTATGTTTGCGCAAGAAATGGAGGTTTATGGAAAACCATAAATTATGGTAAAAACTGGATTCCTCAAACAGATTATTTTGCCTCAAACAGTACAACTTGTGTAGAAGTATGTGAAGAAAACCCTGCAATACTTTATTTGGGAACTGGAGGGGATCAAAAAATTTGGTATTCTTCAGATGAAGGGAATTCTTGGGAGAATAGAAGTACAGGTATTTCTGGCGCAATTTATGAAATAAAGTCAGATCCTTCTAATTCGAATAGAGCTTTAGCAGCTACAACAGGAGGGTTATTTTTAACAATAGATTCAGGGCAAAATTGGACATTAAAAGTAGCAGGAAGTTATACAGATATAGATGTTACAGATAATTGGGATTTAATTATAGTTTCTGATGCAAATGACAATATAGACCCAATTTTAAGTTTCTCCAAAGACAAAGGAGACACTTTTACAGCAAGTACAATTACAACAAACTACGAAAAAGTAGATAAGATGTATGTGGCGCTTCACAAACCTAAAACAGGTGCAACAAAGGTCTTTGCTTATGGAATTAAAAATGACAATAATCCAACAAGATTTATTGGTTTCTGGAAATCGGATTTTACTCCAAATCCAACAGATGGAACTTCTTTTTTCGATTTTAAAGAAGTAAAACACCCAACTTACAATTATCCAAATGGACCAGTTCCTTTAACTGTGGCAGATAATACTGAAGGGTATAATGCAGAAACAAGTGATTATTATGGAAGTGTAAATCCGTATTCTGGAGGAACTTGGATAAGCGATTTTTATGTAAGTCCTACCAATCCTGATAGATTTATAACTTTAAGAGAAAAAATATGGAGTTCTGGTGATGGAGGAATTATCTGGGAGCAAAAACCAAGTTATGGTTCAAGTAATTGGGCAGACAATAGGTTTATTACCACAAATGTCGCAAAAGATTCAATTTTTTGGTGTAATGATGGTGGAGTTTGGGCAGCAAAAGAATCAGAATTTTTTCCAACAGAAGAAGAGGTGAGTGCATCTGGTTTAAGCAGATGGTATTTTATGAACAGAAGTATCGTTCCAAAAAATGGAGATATTTGTATTATTGAAGGAAGTCAAATGGATGTGAGTCAATTAAACAAAGGAGTTTTTATGACTGGTGGACAAGATTTAGGGCAATTTTTTACAAGAAATGGTAGAGATTCTCATGTTGCTTCTGCAGATGTTTACAGAGGAAGAATAAAACCAACAGACGATTCTAAATTTATAACAGGTAGTTTATTAGTTAATTTAGATGGTGGTACAGATGTGTTTAGCGTGTATAATAATATTGAGCCAGACCATTTTAATGCAGATAAGTTGTATGGTTTTACAACAAGTAACACAACCTCTGGACAAGGAGATGTAAGGTTGGTTCGATCTCCAGAAGGTAAAGATGGTTGGTTAGTTAATAATTTTAAGGGAGAAAATTCCGCAAATTCTGGTGGACATAATTGGACTGCCACAAATAATAATTGGGAAACCATTTCTTTTGCTTCAGTGGGCGTTACAAGTGTAAGAAGTGGTACTTTCGAGCAATCCAGAGCAAATAAAGAAATCGCTTTTTTTGGCGACGAAGTGGGTAACAGATTGTTTTTTACAGCTAATTTATCTGATAAAAACCCTACTTGGACAGAAGTTACAAATGCACCAAAAGCAAATAAATATAGAATAGCCACCCATCAATTTAACGAAAACATAATTGTTTTAGCAACCAATATTGGCGCTTTTATATCCAAAGATAAAGGAGAAAACTGGCGAAAAATAGCAACGCTTCCAACGACAAATCCTTCAGCAGTTTTAATGGATAAAAATACAAGCGAAGGAATTTATGTTTCTACAAGTTTAACGGTTTATTATATTGATGAAAATTTAACAGAATGGACAGAGTTTAACAAAGGGTTGCCTTTGCAAAACGTATCCGACATGCGAATTGCCTATTATCCAGATGGCGATCATAGATTGTATGTTTCTAAATATGGTAGAGGAGTTTGGGCTTCCAGCTTGCAATCTGTTTTAAATAATGAACAAAAACCTATTGCAGATTTTTCTTTATTTGGAAATCAATTAAATGTAATTTCGGTTGGAGAAGAAGTAAAGTTTTTAGACCAATCTTTAAACGCAAATTCATTAAAATGGACAGTAGAAAATGGAACGGATGTATACAATCTACCGAATAAAAAGGACCCATCTTTAACATTAAGTAAAAAAGGTTTCTACAAAGTAACTTTGGTGGCTACAAACGAAAATGGTTCCAGCACAAAAGTTAAAGAGCAGTTTATTAATGTTTTAGAAGAACCAGTTGTAAATTGTAGTTTAGACGATACACAAACTTTACCTTGGTACAAAGGCTTTGGAACTATCAGTATTAATGAAGATACCTACAATGTAAATAAAAGAAATTTTTATGTAAAAACAGATAAATTATTTATTTTACAGGAAGGAAGTAGCAATACTTTAGCCACAAATAATCGACATGCAAGTTATAATTTTTACTCAAAAGCTTGGATAGATTTTAATAATGATGGTAATTTCGATGCTACTGAAGAAATCGCATCAAGTAATGGTAAAGATGCTACTCTTATTGGTAATTTTACAATTCCAACAGACGCTGTTTTAAGTAAGCAAATAACACTTAGGTTTGCAAGTTTAGAGTCTAACAATCCACCAACAGCTTGCCAAGACGAATATACAAGACAAACCATAGATTTTAAAATTATAATTCAACCAAAACCGAATTTCAATGTAACCCATACTATATTGTCGGAAAACAGTGTAAAACTTCAAACGAATTTCACAAATGGAAAAAATGTGAAAGAAGCAGGTTTTGTTTATTCAAGATTCGATGGAAATTTAACAGTCGAAAACTCAAATACATCAACATTTAATACAGCACTTTCAAATGAAGATAACTTTTCAAAAACAATTGAAAATTTAGACTATAATGGAGTTTATTATTACATACCTTTTATAATAAACGAATATGGAGTTTTCTATGGAGATAAAGGGAATTTTGAATTAGAAAAATATAAAATCCCTTCTTTAGAAAGTCAATATGCTTCCATTAACCTCGATAATAAATGGGAGTTAAAAGGAGTAATTTATCCAGAAGGAAATAATTTAGATAAGATTTTTATAGATTATGGAACTTCAGATTTTAGCAATTCTATTGAATTAGATCCAACTTCATATCCAATAGATCAAAATTTTGAGGTAGTTGCAGAAATTGAAAACAACGAATTAAAACAGCAAAAATTTAGAGTAAGAATATTAAAAGGAGACCAAACCTATGTAAGTAACCCAACAGTTTTCAAGAAGAATGAAGGGTATTGTACACCAACTGTAGATAGTAATAAGTGGTATAAGAAAATTAGCAAAGTAACCTTTAATGGCATTTCTAAAAGCTCTTCTTCGAATGCTTCTTACGAAGATTTCTCCGACATAATTTTTAATGTAAGCGAAGGCATAAGTTATCCAATTTCTGTAGAAGATTCATACAATAGTGGGTATGATATGAGTTACATTGTATATATCGATTACAACAACGATGGCGATTTTAATGGAATTAACGAAACAGTTGCTTTTGGAACGCCAAATGCAAGTATTTTTGAGGCCGATATTACCATTCCAACAGAAAATGTATTGGTAAATAAAAATTTAAAAATGCGTGTTGTTGCTTATGGGAACTCTGCAAGTCCTTGTAACATTAATACTGGTCAGTTCGAAGATTACACCATTAAAATCGATAGAAATATTTGGGAAGGAACAGTAAGTGCAGATTGGGATACTCCAGAAAATTGGTCTTTAAATGCTGTGCCAACGATTACTACAAATGTATCCATAGATAAAAGAGCGACCAATAATCCTGTAGCAAATGGAGATATTCATGTGAATAATTTACATTTAAAAGACAATAAGGGTTTAACAGTAAATGGAGCTACAACAAATAACGGAATTATAGAAATTTCTTCAGGAGCTTCATTTATAACCAAAAAACCAGTTTCTGGTACTATTAAATATTCAAGAGATTTAAGTGAGAAAGACAAATGGTATTTAGTTTCGCCACCAGTAAAAAATGTAGATATTAAAACCTTAATTGAGGGGCATTATTTTGCAAAAGGTTCAGGTACAAATATTGGTATTGCAACTTATAAAAACGATGGTTCTGCTTGGAATTATTTTAATGAAAATGCTACCGGAAGTTTAACTTCAGGAAAAGGATATTCTGTGAGGCTTTTAGGACCTAACCAAATTTCGTTTTCAGGAAATATGATTACCAGAAACGTTTGGTATTCTATAAATACAACTGTTAGTAACTTTAATTTAATAGGAAACCCATATCCATCTTATTTGGCCGTAAATAATAGTGCGAATGCAAGCGCGAATCTTTTAAAGAAAAACACGTTCGATAACGACTTTTTAGAAGAGGCAACCATTTGGGTTTGGAACCAATCTTTAAATTCAGGAAAGGGAGATTACGAAGCCATTAATCATGCAAGCAAAAGTAGATTTATTGCACCTACAGAAGCCTTTTTTGTAAAATCGAAAGGAAATCAAAAATTTATATTTGCACAAAATACACAATATCACCAAGAAACGGATGCATTTTATAAAGTTGAGGGAAATAGGTTTGAAATAAAACTAAACGTAAATGATGGAGTAAGCGCATCTTCAACAGAGATTTTTTATATTGATGGTACAACTAAAGGCTGGGATAATGGTTTTGATAGTACAATTTTCGAAGGCAGTACTAATAATTTAAAAGTGTACTCAGAATTGGTTTCAGATAATGAAAATCAGAAATTAAAAATCCAATCTTTACCAACTTCAAAATTCCAAGAAATGGTCATTCCAATTGGTTTAAATGTTGAAGAAAATGCTACAGTTACTTTTACCATTGAAACAAAAAATATGCCATCTGGTTTTGATATATTTTTAGAAGATAGGGTATTAAATAGTTATACAAAATTAAGAAAAACTGAAGATAATGTTGTTATAGATTTGGTTAGAAAAGAGCATCGAAATCGTTTCTTTATTCATGTAAAAACTTCACAAGTATTAGCTACAAAAGACTTTAATGATACAAGTGTAAAACTCTATTATTCAGAAAATACAAAGCACATAAATATTTTAGGAGTATTAGAAGATAATGCTAAAATTCAGCTTTTCGATGCGCAAGGAAAAGAAGTTTTTTCAAAAAGATTTAAAGGAAATGGAACAAACAAAGTTTTTGTACCAACTTTAAGTGCAGGTGTTTACATTGCCAAAATTACAAACAAAAACAACAAATCTGTAACAAAAAAAATATTGGTTAAATAATAAATCTTCAAGAGAAATTATTGGAAAAAAGGCTTACAAATTTGTAAGCCTTTATTTTTTTAATTGTTTTGTTTATCAGAAATCGAAAGAAAACCGTTTTCTGACGATAAACAAACCCATTTCAACTAAAAAATAATTCAATTTGTTAATTATTGATTTAATTTTGTGGGTTGAAAAATATTATAATAAATGAAAAAAGTATTACTCCTAATTGTATTATCAATTCTATTATTCTCTTGCAACCAACAATCAAAAAAAGAATTAATTTTTTTAAATAAAAATGCTTACGAGTTTCCAGTTTGGCAAGATATGCTTACCCAAGAAAAAGTGAAATTTTCTGACGTTATATTAGCATTTAAAGCATACAGATCTAATAATATTGTAGATAAAGAGACTTTAGAACATTTCGAGAAATTTGAAAAAAGAACAAAAAGTAGTCTAGATTTAGATGGTTACTTGTATTCTGAATCAGCAAAATATAAAAGATTAGAAGCATATAGAAATGCAACTAAAAACCCAAATCAACAAACCACAGTAACAAATAATTTGTCAACTGCAACTTCAATTAGTTTTGGTGTTCCAAATAGTGCAAGTTTAGGAAAATGGAAAAATATAGGTCCTTTTGGAGATCCAGATGTAAAATGGTCTGCAACTGGAAATGGTTCTTTAGAACATGTAGAATTTCATCCAACAAATCCTGCAGAAATGTATGTTTCAGCAAGAAATGGTGGTTTATGGAAAACGACCAATTATGGAAAGAATTGGACACCAATGACAGATCATTTTGCAACAGATAATGTTTCTTGTTTGTCAATTTCTAAAAAAGACCCAACCATTTTTTATATGGGAGCAGGTGAAGATAAAAAAGTTTGGTATTCATCAGACTCTGGTTCTACTTGGGAAGATAGAAGTACTGGAATTGCTGGTACAATATATGGCCTTTATTCTGCTCCAGATGACGAAACGAAAGTATTAGCAGCAACAACAGAGGGTATTTATTTAACAACCAACTCTGGAACTTCTTGGACACAGAAAGTAGCAGGAAGATATTTAGATATAAGACTTACAGATAATTGGGATTTAATTGTAGCAACTACAGATAATAATAATGACGCTACAGGTTATAAAGATTTCTTCTTTTCTAAAGACGAAGGTGTAACTTTTACAGAACAAACTGTAACCACTACAATAGATAAAATTAATAGATTTTTCTTGGCAATTCATAAACCAACATCTGGTGCAACTCAAGTTTTTGCTTATGGAATAAAAAATTCGAATACACCAACTACATTTGTTGGTTTATGGAAATCAGATTATACACCTAGTCCAGCAGATGGCACTTCTTTTTTTAGTTTTACAGAAGTTAAACATGCTACATATACTTATCCTAATGGAGCAGTTCCATTAATTGAAGATAGTTCTCTAGCAGCAGGTTATAAAGCAGAAACAGAAGATTATTATGGAGGTATAAATCCATATTCTTCTGCATATTATCAAAGTGATTTTTATGTAAGTCCAAACAACCCAGACTATATGCTTACTTGTAGAGAAAAAATTTGGGGATCTGAAGATGGTGGTAAAATTTGGAGTTATAAGCCAAGTTATGGTGGAAGTCATTGGGCAGATAATAGATATTTTACAACAAATAAAGCTAAAGATTCTATCTTTTTCTGTAATGATGGTGGTTTGTGGGCAATTAAAGATACAGACATGTTTCCTTCAGCAGCAACAGTTACAGCTTCTGGTTTAAGTAAAGACGATTATATGGCTTCCAAAATTGTTTCTAAAAACGGAGATATTTGTGTTGCAGAAGGTTCTCAAATGGATGTTAGCCAGTTAGATAAAGGGGTTTTTATGACTGGTGGACAAGATTTAGGACAAATGTTTACCAGAAATGGAAGAACTTCTCATGTGGCATCTGCAGATGTTTATAGAGGAAGAATTAAACCAACAGACGATAGTAAATTTATTACTGGTAGATTAAATGTAAGTTTAGATGGAAGTACAGATATTCATTCTGTGTATGATAATATAGATGCAGATCATTTTAATTCAGAAAGATTATATGGTTTTACAAACACCAATCAAACCACAGAACTTGCAGACGTACGTTTGGTAAGATCTCCTATTAATAAAGACGGTTGGTTGGTAGATGGTTTTTATGGAGAAAATAGAGCAAATACTGGAGGTAGAGATTGGACTGCAACGAATAATGATTGGGAAACTGTAAACATTTCTTCTACAGGAATAACAGATTTAAAACCAGGAACTTTCGAGCAATCTAGAGCAAATGGAGAAATCGCTTTTTTAGGTGATGAAGTTGGTCAAAAATTATTTATTACAGAAAATTTGTCTGCAGCTACACCAACTTGGGTTGAGCTAACAACTGCACCAAAAGCAAATATTTATAGATTGGCAACACATCCAAATAATGAAAACATTATAGTTGCAGCAACAAGTGTTGGTGTATTTATTTCTAAAGATAAAGGTCAAACCTGGAATGTTAGATCAAATGTGCCAGAAACAAAACCAAAAGGGGTTTTAATAGATAAAACAACAGAGGAAGGTATTTATGTTTATACAAGCTTAACAGTTTATTATATAGATGAAACCAGAACAGAATGGAAAGAATTTAATAAAGGTTTACCGTTGCAAAACCTTACAGATATGCGAATTGCATATTATGCAAATAACGATAACAGGTTGTATGTTTCTAAATATGGGAGAGGAGTTTGGTCTACCAGTTTACAATCTGTTTTAGATAAAAACACAAATAAACCAGTAGCAGATTTTACAATTCATGGTTTAAGTAAAAAAACTTTTTCAGTTGGTGATACTTTAAAATTGATAAGTCATGCTTCAAATGCTACAAGTTTGCAATGGACAATTGAGAATGGGGCAAATGTAAAAAATATTGCAGATGAAGAAGCTCCTGAAGCAAAATTACTAAATGCAGGTTTTTACAAAGTTACTTTGTTAGCAACAAATGCTAATGGTTCTCATACAAAAATTGAAGAAAATTATATACAAGTTATTGCAGAACCAACTGCTTTAAGTTGTACACCAACAAATAGTGCTACATTAAATTGGTACAGATATATATATAAGATAAAAGTAGATGATGATGAGTATTTAAACTCAGAGCAAGATAATTATGCTAAACTAGATAAGGTTTTTACTGTAGAAAAAGGCGAAAATATACCAATTTACATAGAAGATAGCCACGTAGATTCTAATGGAAATTTTAATCATTATATAAAGGTTTGGATAGATTATAATAATGATGGCGATTTTGATGATGCAAATGAAGAAATAGCAACTTCTGGTGGTAGAGTAGAAAACTTTACCGCAAATTTTACAGTGCCTTCAACAGCATTAGTTGGGCAGAAATTAAACATGAGAGTAGTTGGTTTAGAAAGTTCTGATGCACCTATTTCTTGTCAAGAGACAGGATCAAGACATGTATTAGATTTAGGTATCATTTTTAAATCAAAAATTGTTAATTCTATATCGCACACATTATTAACTAATAATAGTGTAAAATTAGAAAACAACTTTACGGGTGCAAATAATATAGTAAAAGCTGGTTTTGTATATTCTACTTTAGATACAGAGTTAACAACAGAAAATTCTCATTCTATTTTATCTTCTGCAAGTCTTACTAACGATGATTCTTTTGAAACAGATTTAATAGATTTAGACTACAATAGAAAATACTATTATAAAGCGTTTATTATAGATGATTCAGGAAAATCATATAGCGAAAGAAAAAGTTTTCAATTAGCAGCATTTACAGCACCTTCTTTAGAAACTATTTCAGCTTTAAATTTAGAAAATAATTCTTGGAAATTAATGGGAACAGTGTATCCTAATAATAATTTATTTGTTGAGTTAAAAATAGAATATGGTGTTTCAGATTTTTCTAATGCTATAACTTTTGATGCTACCTCTTATGCAACAGACAAAACGTATAATATAGAAACAGATATTTCTATAGATCCTGCAAATGAATATCAATATAGATTATCTGGAGTTTTAAATGGCAAAACATATGTAAGTAACATTGCACGTATAAATGGTAATGCAACACATTGTGCACCAAGTGTAGATAGTTACCAGTGGTATAGGAGAATAGATAAATTTGTGTTTAACGGTCAAACTATCAATTCATCTGGCTATACTGGTTACGAAGATTTTTCGAGTACTGTATTTAATGTAACTGAAGGAAGTACATATGCTGTTTCTTTTACAGATTCGCACGCAGGTTCACCAAGTGCAGATTTAAACTATATTGTTTATATCGATTATAATAATGATGGAGATTTCGAAGATAATAACGAGATTGTTTTAACAGGTAGAGGTTTAAATACATTTACAAGTTCTATAACAATTCCAGAAGATGATATTATTTTTAATACAAATTTAAAAATGAGAATTGGAGGTTATCATAGCAATGTAAGTCCATGTAAAATTGATATTGGTGAGTTCGAAGATTATACAATTAATGTTGTAAGAAATATTTGGAACGGAACAACAAGTACAGATTGGGATGTTGCTACAAACTGGTCTATAGGAGAAGTGCCAACTACAGGCTCTAACGTAATTATACCAGCAAACACCACTTTTAAGGCAGAAGCAAATGGGGTAATAATATTAAATAAATTAACGCTATTAGATAATGCAAGTTTAACAGTAAATGGAGCAGTAACGAACTCAGGAGAAATTAAAATTGGTTCTGGTGCATCTTTTATTGCTAAAACAAGTGTTTCTGGTGTTATAAAATATAGTAGAGATTTAGATGAAAAAGATAAGTGGTATTTAGTATCACCACCAATGAAAAATGTTAGTATTACTACTTTAAAGGAAAATACAGTTTTGGCAAAAGGTACAGGCTCTAATATAGGTATTGGAACTTACAATTCTGGTGCAACAGCTTGGACTTATTTTACAACAGCTTCATCTGGAAATTTAACATCTGGTCAAGGTTACGCTGTAAGACTAGCAGGTCCTGGTAAAGTATCTTTTGAAGGAAATATGCAGACTGCAGATGAAACTAAAATTGCAATTAATAATAGTTTCGATGGCTATAATTTAGTAGGTAACCCTTATCCATCATATATTCCAGTAAATAATAAAACAGAAGCGACTTACAATATTTTAAAAATAAATGATGCTGATAATGATTATCTAACAGAAAGTACGCTTTGGTTCTGGAATCAATCATTAAATTCAGGTAAAGGTTCTTATCAAGCATATAACCATGCTTCAGATAAACGATACATAGCACCAGGACAAGCATTTTTTGTAAAAGCAAATGGAAGCCATCAATTTAAGTTTACAGAAGATATGCAAAGTCATCAAACATCAGACGTTTTTAATAAGATGTCAAATGATAGGTTCGAAATTAATTTAAAAATTAGTGATGAAACAAATACAGCATCTACCGAAATTTATTTTATAAATGGAACAACATCAGGTTGGGATGATGGCTATGATTCTACAACTTTTAATGATCCTAATAATCATTTAAAATTATATTCGGAATTAGTAACAAATAGTACTGGGCAAAAATTACAAATTCAATCTTTACCAGATAGTAAATTTCAAGAAATGGTTATTCCTCTTTTTGTAAAAGGAAAATCTGGCTCAACTGTAAACTTTAAAATAGATGCTATTAATATTCCAACTAAATTAAATGTTATTTTAGAGGATAGACAGAAAGGAGTACTTACTGTTTTAGAAAAATCTTCAGACGTTTATTCAGTTAATTTAGATAATAACAATTTAATTTCTAGCCGTTTTTATATACATGTAAACACCTTACAAGCTTTATCTACAGAAATATTTAATATTGATAAGGTTCTTTTTTTTACAGAAAATAATAGTAGTATAAAAATATTAGGATTATTTGGCGAAAATTCTAAATTAGAACTTTTCGATATCAATGGAAAGAAGTTGTTTAATACTACATTTAATGCAAATGGAAATAATAGTATTGCAATATCTAATTTAAGTTCTGGGATATACATTGGTAAAATTACCACAAAAAATAACAAAACTATATCTAAAAAAATATTTTTAAGATAAAAACTAAGAGTGGTTTTCAAAATCGGAAAACCGCTTTTTATTAATATTAAAGTTACTATAAGAACAATGTTGCAGCTATATTATTAAAATTGAATCTTAAAATTACATTACGTCAATTAATAGATTTTTTTGCTATTTCAATTTTATCAATCTAAGAAATACTTTTAAAAAAAAATAAAGCAAAAATTTGTAGGATTATAAAATTTCAGCTCAATAAAAAAATTAATAGTGACTTAAAAAAAGAAATGTGTCTTACTTAATGTAAAGTATATATAATAAAGAGTATTTAATCAAAAAAATGATTAATTTTGCAAATCGATAAATAGGACTTTGTTCAGTTATCAATTTTTTGAATTTCCCCCACAAAAACATAAAATAAGAATTATTCCATGGAAAAAAGTTTTTTTCTAGTATCTGAATTTGGGGAAATTCAGTACTTATCTAAGAAGAATGTTACAAAAAAATCAATAGTTTTTTTAACTATATTATTTTTGTTCCTTTTTAATTTTCAATCTTTTTCACAAACTATAACAGGTACAGGTTCTAGAACAACTACATGTGGTACATGTACACCTGTAGGTTGGTTTAATACTGGTGGATCTCCAGATGTTTCGAATAGAAATAATGCTGGTGGACAAGGAACTCAGGGTGGTAATGCATCTTGGATTAATGCACCTTTACCATTACCTCCTACAGGAGATGTTACTTGGATAACTATGAGAGATGTTGGTAACTTAAATACGTTACCAGAAGAATCTGTAACTACTAATATGGGTGGTCTTGTTAATGGAAAGTTATATAAACTTTCTGTTTATCATATGACTTCTATTAGTAATACAAATGGTGTTGGTGGAGACCCATATTCTCGTAAATATATAGATGCTTTCGATTACCAAATTGATGGAAATGCAAGACAAAAAATCCCTGTAATATCTTCAGCACATGAAAATTGGGTTGAAAAAGCTTATATTTTTAAAGCAGAACCTAATGCAAGTGGAGAGATGACATTAACTTTTTATCCATTAGATAATGTAGTTAATCCTTTTGATGGTGATGGAAACGCAACTTTCGATAATGTAGAATCGATACACATCGCAGTAGAATTAAACGCTGTAGAGGAATTAGATTCAGATGGCGATGGAGTTCCAGATACAATAGATATAGATGATGATAATGATGGTATTTTAGATACAGTAGAAAGTACAGTAAATGGTACAGTTTACAATCCTTTAGGAGATGAGGATGGAGATTTACTTCCAAATTATTTAGATACAAGAGATGATGGTACTGGAGATGGAAGTACTACTAATTATAACGATATTAATGGAGATGGAGTTGCAGATATTTTCGATTTCGATAATGATGGAGTTCCAAATCATTTAGATTTAGACGCAGATGGAGATGGAATACCAGATATTATAGAAGGTCAACCAACAGGTACATATAAAGCTTTTACAGGAAATGTTGGGGCTAATGGTTTAGATAGTGCTTTCGAAAATAACGATTCACCTACTGCAACTAGTTACCCACTTATAAATACAGAAAATGTTGGAAATCCAGATTATTTAGATTTAGATTCAGATGGTGATGGACAATCAGACGAAGAGGAAGCTAACATTACTCTTACTGGAGATGTTGGTGTAAATGGTTTAGATAACTCTTATGATATTGCAGACGATTATACAGACCCAAATGGTATTTTCGATAATTCGCAATCAGACAACTTCCCAGACTCTACAAATGGTGGAGATGTAGATTGGAGAGATGCTTCAACTTCAAAAGATACAGATGGAGATGGTGTTGCAGATGCCATAGATATAGATGATGATAATGACGGTATTCCAGACACAGTAGAATGCCCTAGTGTAGCTGGTAGTAATGCAACAGGTGTGCAAAGTAGTACTAGTGTTACTAATCCTACTAATGCTATTGGCTCAAACGATGCTAGAGCAACCTTAAACGACATTGCAGATGTATTAGTAATAGATTTAGGAAAAGTTGTAGCTAAAAATGCAATTATAGAAATAGAGTCTCGTGTTACTAGTAACATTAATCACTTTATGAGTGTAGATCAATCTCTTACTGCAGCTACATCTAGCTATACAAATGCAAAATCTTATTCATGGACAACTGTTAATACAGATGAAAATAAACAATATAAATTAACATCAGCAGCAAGGTATATAAGAATTAAATTAGCTGTAGATGGTGGTGGTTCTTTACAAATAGATAATGTTCTATATAAAAGTTTTCAACCAATTTGTGACTCAGATGGAGATGGAATTCCTAATATTAGAGATTTAGATTCAGATAACGATGGTATTCCAGACAATATAGAGGCACAAAGTTCATTCAATTATAAAGCACCAGATAGCAATGGAACAACAGATTCTGATGGAGATGGTTTAAATGATGCTTACGATACAGATTGTGTAGGAGGTCTATTTAGTTGTGGAGGAGTAACTGGTGTAAGTTTAGCTGTTCCTAATAATCATGATGGTACAGACACCCCAGATTATTTAGACACAGATTCAGACAATGATGGTACTACAGACAGAATTGAAGCTGGCTTATCTTTAAGTGGTGTTGTTGGTGTAAATGGTTTAGATAACAATTATGATAATGGAGATAATTATACAGATGTTAATGGTAGTTTTGATAATTCACCTTATGGAGAGATTCCAAACACCAATGGAACAGACTCTCCAGACGATGTAGATTTTAGAGATACAATTACTGTCTTTTTAGATACAGATAATGATGGTGTGCCAGATTCTGTAGATATAGATGACGATAATGATGGTATTTTAGATACTGAAGAGGATGGTAATTGTACTGGATCTACTACTGTATCTACATATAATTTTACAAGCCGAGCAAGTGCTAATAATAATTGGAATTTTAGCGATCCTCGTGGAACAGGTTTGCAGGTTAATAATACAGGAGGACGTTGGTCTTGGCATAACGGATCCACATCATCAAGTAATGTTGGTCCAGATGGAGGACAATCAGGAGGTACAGATGGTTATGCGTATACAGAAATGTCTAATCCTGGTGCCAATGAAGATAAATTTGAAGTAGAATTAAAATCAACTTTCGATGCAAGTAATCATAGTATTATCTTTAGTTACTACTTTGGGTATAGAGGAGATGGAAATAACGGAACTATACAGTTACAGTCTAGTGATAACGGAATTTTATGGGTAAATAGAGGTAACGCAGAACAATTAGACCAACAAGGTATAGCACAGAACGGAACTTTTACTTGGATTAAAAAAACAGTAGATTTAAGCGGCTTAATAAGCGGGAGTGCTACAAGGTTTAAACTTGTAATAACACAAGGTAATAATGGTACATCTTGGCATAAAGATGTTGGTTTAGATTCTGTTACTGTTTCTTTATGTAATATAGATGCAGATGGAGATGGCATCTCAAATTCTCGAGATTTAGATTCAGACAACGATGGTATTCCAGATATTATAGAAGCACAAAGTACAAAAGATTATACGAAACCTTTAGGTTTAGATTCAGATAACGATGGTTTAGATGATGCCTATGATACTACACCAAATGGAGATTCTGCAGGTACAGGTTCTTTAGGTTTAACACCTGTTAATACAGACAGTACAGATAATCCAGATTATAAAGATTTAGATGCAGATAACGATGGTATCTTTGATGTTAATGAATCTGGTAGTGAGTTACCAAATGACGGAAGTGGAAAAGTTTCAGGAGCTGTTGGTATAAACGGTTTAGTTAACGCATTAGATAATGGCGATAATTATGCAGATGTAAATGGTAGCTTCGATGATACGCAAACAGACAATTTCACAGATGTAGATGATGATGCTAATTTTGGTGGAGATGTAGATTACAGAGATACAACTTTCGATTTAGATACTGATAAAGATGGGGTTCCAGATGATACAGATTTAGATGACGATAACGATGGTATTTTAGATTCAGAGGAAACTGGAGTTTGTGGAACTGATAATACAGTTGCAAGTGTAACAGGTTTTGAAGGAATACTATTTGATATGCCAGATCAAGATACTTGGTCGTTTATTAATGCTTCTAATCAATTTCCTGATTTTAATCAAACACAAATAGCAACGTTTGATTACGTAGAATATAAAAATACAGACAATGCCTTTAACGTAAGGTTTGCTAATTCACCAGTAAATCTTTCAGGATACTCTAAAGCAACCAACTATAATGGTTCCAATGTACCAAATGGTTCTGAAGATGCTGCCATTTTATTTACTAAAACAATTACAACTGTAGAAGCAGGAGTATATCAAATAGATTTAGGGTATGGAGATGACCATATTGTAGTATATCATAACGGTAATAAGGTGTATTCAATTCAAAATGCATACAATTCAACTACTAATAATAATGCAGTAAGTATTAGCAGTGTAATACCATCAATAACACTTAATACAGGTGACGTTTTACAATATCTTTTAATAGAAGAACATACTGGTAACACTAATATCGATATTTATGGAACAAAACTTACTGAAATTGGTGGTGGAGAAAAAAGATGTGTAATTGATACAGATGGTGATGGAATTCCAAATCATTTAGATTTAGATTCAGATAACGATGGAATTCCTGACGTTATAGAGGCTGGTGGTACAGACACTAACAGAGATGGTATGGCAGATGATGATGATGATAATGCAGACAATACTGCAACTAATGGTATTCCAACTTCTGCAGGATCAGGTCAAACACCAAGAAACACAGATACAGACGGTATTCCAGACTATCTAGACATAGATGCAGATAATGATGGAATTCCAGATAATATAGAAGGTCAACCTTCTAACAACTATAAAGAACCAAGTGGTATTGCAACAGGAATTACAGATGTTAATAATAACGGTGTAGATGACACTTACGAAATTGGTGCTATTATTGGTCTAGAAGCAACAAACACAGATAATACAGATACTCCAGATTATATAGATTTAGATGCAGACAATGATGGTATTCCAGACATACAAGAAAACGGAGACACAGATAACGTTGCTTCCGGAAACGATGCAGATAATGATGGTTTAGATGATGCATTTGATGATAATAATGACTCAAGTATTTTGGGTTCTACTGTAAATGATGGTTTAGGAGCTAATGATAAAGTTACAAATGAAGCAACATTAGAAACGGCTTATGGAGATTCAGACAATGATTTTCCACTTCCTGAAACTGGTGATTTAGACTATAGAGATGCTACAGACACAGATAATGATGGTATTCCTGACAACGTAGATTTAGATGACGATAATGACGGAATTCCAGATAATTTAGAATGTACTACCCCAATTGTATCAACTTTTAATGGAGGTACTGCAACACAAAGTTCTTCATTAAATAATGGTAATTGCCCAAGTAATAGTTGTTCCGCAAATTTAGCGAGAGATGGTAACACAAGTGGAGATTTTGGAAATGGTTCTGTAACACATACAAACACCCAAAAAGATCCTTGGTGGCTATTAGACATGGGATTTGTTACAACTATAGATAATGTAGTTTTATACAATAGAACAAATTGTTGTGGAGATCGATTAGATGGTTTTATTTTAGAAGTATTAGATAATAATGATAACGTAGTTTATACTCATAATAATGTCGTTGCATCTGCTACAAACACTATTAGTGGAATTAATACTTTAGGAAAGAAAATAAGAATTAGATTAGAAGGAGATGGCAGAATTTTAAGTTTAGCTGAGGTAGTTGTACAAGTTTCTGATTGTAATGGTACAGATACAGATGGAGATGGTATTCCAAATCATTTAGATTTAGATTCAGACAATGATGGTATTCCAGACTTGGTAGAAGCTGGTGGAGAAGATACAGACGGAAATGGTAAAATAGATGATATTAATGCTGACGGAACCTTAGTAAATGATTTTGACAATGACGGTTTAGACGATCGTTATGATGTAGATGTTACAGGAGGAACAGATGGTAATGCGATAACAAATCCAGATTCAGATGGAGATGGAATTCCAGATAGTTTAGATTTAGATTCAGACAATGATGGTATTCCAGATGTTGTAGAAGCTGGTGGAACAGATTCAAATGGAGATGGTAAAGCTGATGGTTTTGTAGATACAGATAAAGATGGTTTCAATGATCTTGTAGATGGAGATGTTGGTCAAGATGGTACATCAGAAAACACTGCAAATGCTTTAATAGTTACTGGAGATGATGCTGATGATGATGGTAAACCAGATTCTTATCCAAATGGAGATACAGACAAAGATGGTTTTCCTGATTTTATAGATTTAGATGCAGATAATGATGGTATTCCAGACTTAGTGGAAGCAGGAGGTATAGATACTAATGGAGATGGACTTGTAGATGATACAACAGATATAGATCAAGATGGACTTGCAGATATTTATGATGAAAATGCAACTGATGGACCTGGACCTGATGGAACAAACGGTATTGCCCTTGTAGAAACTGACGCTTCTGGTAATATGCTAGATGGTGATGGTAATTCAATAGATACAGATGGAGATGGATTGCCAAATCACTTAGATTTAGATGCAGATAATGATGGTATTCCAGATTTAGTAGAAGCTGGTGGTGTAGATACAAATGGAGATGGATTAGTAGACGACACAACAGATGCAGACAACGATGGATTTGCAGATGTTTATGATACAGACGATGATGGAACTCCTGGAGTAGAAGATGCAACAGATGCATTATTACAAACAGCAGGAACCGATACAGATGGAGATGGAAAAGCAGATGATGTAGCAATTGTATTTGAGAATGGAGAAGGTGTCAATGCAGATACAGATGGAGATGGATTCCCAAATCATTTAGATTTAGATGCAGATAATGATGGTATTCCAGATTTAGTAGAAGCTGGTGGTGTAGATACAAATGGAGATGGATTAGTAGACGACACAACAGATGCAGACAACGATGGATTTGCAGATGTTTATGATACAGACGATGATGGAACTCCTGGAGTAGAAGATGCAACAGATGCATTATTACAAACAGCAGGAACCGATACAGATGGAGATGGAAAAGCAGATGATGTAGCAATTGTATTTGAGAATGGAGAAGGTGTCAATGCAGATACAGATGGAGATGGATTCCCAAATCATTTAGATTTAGATGCAGATAATGATGGTATTCCAGATTTAGTAGAAGCTGGTGGTGTAGATACAAATGGAGATGGTTTAGTTGATAACACAACAGATGCAGACAACGATGGATTTGCAGATGTTTATGATACAGACGATGATGGAACTCTTGGTGTAGAAGATGCAACAGATGCGCTATTACAAACAGCAGGAACCGATACAGATGGAGATGGAAAAGCAGATGATGCTGCAATTACTTTTGTAAATGGTGAAGGAGCTAATGCAGATACAGATGGAGATGGATTCCCAAATCATTTAGATTTAGATGCAGATAATGATGGTATTCCAGATTTAGTAGAAGCTGGTGGTGTAGATACAAATGGAGATGGTTTAGTTGATAACACAACAGATGCAGACAAAGATGGACTTGCAGATGTTTATGATACAGACGATGATGGAACTCCTGGTGTAGAAGATGCAACAGATGCGCTATTACAAACAGGTGGAACAGATACAGATGGAGATGGAAAAGCAGATGATGCTGCAATTACTTTTGTAAATGGTGAAGGAGCTAATGCAGATACAGATGGAGATGGATTCCCAAATCATTTAGATTTAGATGCAGATAACGATGGTATTCCAGATTTAGTAGAAGCTGGTGGTGTAGATACAAATGGAGATGGTTTAGTTGATAACACAACAGATGCAGACAACGATGGATTTGCAGATGTTTATGATACAGACGATGATGGAACTCTTGGTGTAGAAGATGCAACAGATGCGCTATTACAAACAGCAGGAACCGATACAGATGGAGATGGAAAAGCAGATGATGTAGCAATTGTATTTGAGAATGGAGAAGGTGTCAATGCAGATACAGATGGAGATGGATTCCCAAATCATTTAGATTTAGATGCAGATAATGATGGTATTCCAGATTTAGTAGAAGCTGGTGGTGTAGATACAAATGGAGATGGTTTAGTTGATAACACAACAGATGCAGACAACGATGGATTTGCAGATGTTTATGATACAGACGATGATGGAACTCTTGGTGTAGAAGATGCAACAGATGCGCTATTACAAACAGCAGGAACCGATACAGATGGAGATGGAAAAGCAGATGATGTAGCAATTGTATTTGAGAATGGAGAAGGTGTCAATGCAGATACAGATGGAGATGGATTCCCAAATCATTTAGATTTAGATGCAGATAATGATGGTATTCCAGATTTAGTAGAAGCTGGTGGTGTAGATACAAATGGAGATGGTTTAGTTGATAACACAACAGATGCAGACAAAGATGGACTTGCAGATGTTTATGATACAGACGATGATGGAACTCCTGGTGTAGAAGATGCAACAGATGCGCTATTACAAACAGGTGGAACAGATACAGATGGAGATGGAAAAGCAGATGATGCTGCAATTACTTTTGTAAATGGTGAAGGAGCTAATGCAGATACAGATGGAGATGGATTCCCAAATCATTTAGATTTAGATGCAGATAACGATGGTATTCCAGATTTAGTAGAAGCTGGTGGTGTAGATACAAATGGAGATGGTTTAGTTGATAACACAACAGATGCAGATAAAGATGGATTTGCAGATGTTTATGATACAGATGATGATGGAACTCCTGGTGTAGAAGATGCAAACGATGCATTATTGCAAACAGGTGGAACAGATACAGATGGAGATGGAAAAGCAGATGATGTAGCAATTACTTTTGTAAATGGTGAAGGTGCTAATGCAGATATAGATGGCGATGGATTCCCAAATCATTTAGATTTAGATGCAGATAACGATGGTATTCCAGATTTAGTAGAAGCTGGTGGTGTAGATACAAATGGAGATGGTTTAGTTGATAACACAACAGATGCAGACAAAGATGGTTTTGCAGATATTTATGATACAGATGATGATGGAACTCCTGGTGTAGAAGATGCAACAGATGCGCTATTACAAACAGGTGGAACAGATACAGATGGAGATGGAAAAGCAGATGATGTAGCAATTACTTTTGTAAATGGTGAAGGTGCTAATGCAGATATAGATGGAGATGGATTCCCAAATCATTTAGATTTAGATGCAGACAATGATGGTATTCCAGATTTAGTAGAAGCTGGTGGTGTAGATACAAATGGAGATGGTTTAGTTGATAACACAACAGATGCAGACAAAGATGGATTTGCAGATATTTATGATACAGATGATGATGGAACTCTTGGTGTAGAAGATGCAAACGATGCACTATTACAAACAGGTGGAACAGATACAGATGGAGATGGAAAAGCAGATGATTTAGCAATTGTATTTGAGAATGGAGAAGGTGTAAATGCAGATACAGATGGAGATGGATTCCCAAATCATTTAGATTTAGATGCAGACAACGATGGTATTCCAGATTTAGTAGAAGCTGGTGGTGTAGATACAAATGGAGATGGTTTAGTTGATAACACAACAGACGCAGACAACGATGGATTTGCAGATGTTTATGATACAGATGATGATGGAACTCCTGGAGTAGAAGATGCAAACGATGCATTATTACAAACAGGTGGAACAGATACAGATGGAGATGGAAAAGCAGATGATGTAGCAATTGTATTTGAGAATGGAGATAATGTGAATGCAGATACAGATGGAGATGGATTGCCAAATTATTTAGATTTAGATGCCGATAACGATGGTATTCCAGATGTTGTGGAAGCAGGTGGAACAGATGTAAATGGAGATGGTCGTTCTGATAACTTTAATGATACTGACAATGATGGATTTAATGATGATGTTGATGGAGATGTAGGTCAAGATGGTACTTCAGAAAATATTGCAAATGTATTAATAGTAACAGGCTCTGATACAGGTAGTGATGGTAAAGTGGATACATATCTTAATGGAGATACAGATGGAGATGGTGTTTTAGATTATTTAGACCTAGATTCAGATAACGATGGTATTACAGATGTTATTGAAGCCGGAGGAGCCGATACTAATAGAGATGGAAAACAAGATGGTTTTATAGATAATGATAACGATGGATTTAATGACACTGTAGATGGAGATCCAAACAATGCTTTAGCAAACGGTACAGATACAGTAGGTACTAATACTACTAATGCTTTAATAGTTACTGGTGCAGATGGAGATGGAGATGGGAAACCAGATTCTTATCCAAATGGAAATTTGGATGGAGATAAAAAATTAAATCATTTAGATATAGATGCAGATAATGATGGTATTCCAGATAATATAGAAGCACAATCTTCAAGTGGATATATAGCGCCTAGTGATGTTGGTACTGCTATGACAGATACTAACAACAATGGTGTAGATGATGTTTATGAAGTAGGTGGAATTGGTTTAGTTCCAGAAAATACAGACATTAGCAATGATACAATACCAGATTATTTAGATTTAGATTCAGATAATGATGGAATTCAAGATATCTACGAAAATGGAGATTTAGAAAATGAAGTATCAGGAACTGACCTAGATAATGATGGTTTAGACGATAATTTCGATGATAATAATGATTCAGGAATTGCAGGTTCAACAGTAAATGATGGTTTAGGTATTGGAGACAAGGTTACAAATATCACAAATTTAGAAGCTGCCTATGGAGATAAGGATAACGATTTTAACCCAGGAACAGGAGACTTAGATTATAGAGATATAGACCCTATTGGAACTGCTATGATTACTCAAGTTTACACTTTTAATGATGAAAGATGGATAGAGATTACGAATATTAGCGAAACAGAAAAAGTACCAGCAAATTATTTAAAAGTACAGCTATATAGTAATAGAACTGGAGATCAAACAAATGTTCCTCCAACAACATCAGTTATTTTAACTACGGAATTAGATCCAGGAAAATCTGTTCTTTATAAAAATAATGTTACTAATATAACTAATATTGACAATACTGCGAAAGTATATACAAACACAGTTCTTACAAATCTTGTAGGAGAAAATGATATTATTACTTTATCTACAACAGACGATAATACCTCTTGGGCAAATAAATACGATATTATTTCTTCTATTAAAGATAAAACGTCTTACGTAAGAATCGATGAAACTTTAGTTCCAAACCCAATTTATACAGAAAGTGAATGGGTAGTGTTTATTGATGATGCTTTAGATCCTTATAAATTATTGGGAGCTGGAGGTGCAGAAAGACATCCTCATGATCCATTAATTTCAGAAATTGCGAGTTCAAATGCTCAGGCAAACACGAGATTAGGATTGCATAGAATAGATATTACAGAAAGAACATTAGGTGCCTGGGATAATGGATATCCAGACAGATCTAGGTTTGTAGTTATAAATGAAGATTACAATCATACTTCTGGTAAGTTAAGTGCAAGAAAATTAAAAGTAAATGCATCTACGAAACTTTCTATAACAGATAACCTTGTAGTTGTAACTAACAATGTACTTTTAAATGGAGAATTACGTTTGGTAAGTCCTTCTCAAAATAGTACAGCACAATTAATTCAAACTCACAAATCTGCAAGTTTAGTTTCTGGAACTGGTAAATTATTAGTAGACCAAAATTCTACAGTACCAAGTAAATACAGATATAATTATTTGAGTTCGCCAGTTAAAAACAGCGCAGAATCCACAACATATTCTGTAGGAAGTATCTTAAAAGATGGTACAACTTTAACAAACCATTCAGGAACTGTAGGTGTAAATATTGCAAAAGATATTAATTTTGTTGGTGGTTACGATGGTAATACAACCAACCCAATTTCTATAGCAGATCATTGGATATGGACATATGCAGCTTTTAGTGGAGGTAGATCAAATTGGACTCAGAAATACAAAGGTGGTGCAATACCAAATACAGATGGATTTATTTTTAAAGGACCAGGAAGACCACAAAACTATACTTATACAGGTGTTCCAAAAGATGGAAATCTTACTACTTCAGTAGGTAAAGACGAATCTTATTTAGTTGGGAATCCATATGCATCTGCAATTAGTGTAAAAGAATTTATAGAAGATAATAATTCATCTATATCTGGTGTGTTATATTTCTGGGAACACGCAGGAGAAGAAGAAAGTAGTGATGGAACTATTAAAGGTCATGTATTTGCAGGTTATGTTGGAGGTTATGCAACAAGAACAATTGCTACAGGTGTTTCTGCGAGAGCAGCAGCTGTTAGTGGTGGTGTTGATTTAAATTTAGAAGCAGAAGCAGCGTCTATAAATGGAGTTTTGCAACAAGTTTCAGATGATGGTAATACTGTAAATACAGTGCAATTTAATTCTACTCAAAACTTTGTGAAATTTTCAAATATTTCTAGAGGAGCAGATACTTTAAGAATTCGATATAAATCTTCGACAGATAAAGACATAATTATTAAAATAAATAATAGATTAAGTGGAGAATATACTTTACCAGCAACTGGAAACTCATTTAGCTTATTTACTATCGAACAATGTGTAGAAACTAGTAACGAAATATTAATAGAATCTAATGATTCGAATACTGTTTATTTAGACTATTTAAACTTATTCGATGAAGATGGTTATTTAACTTGTGCTCCAAATGTTGGTGGAGATGATATTACTTATACAGAGCCAGAACCTTACATTGCAATAGGACAGGGATTCTTTATCCAAGGCGATAATGTAGATGGTGGAACTGTTGTATTTAATAATAGTCAGAGAGAATATAAAACTGAGGGTACAGGTACTTCTGTGTTCTTTAAATCAAATTCAAAATCTGCTTCTAAATCAAATGATAAAAATTCTATATTAAGCTTGCCAGTTATTAAGTTAGGTATGGATTTCGATGGAACAGATGGTAATAATTACCATCGTCAAATTGCAGTTTCGTTTAGTGAGTTTAATTCATTTGCCTATGATAAAGGATATGATGCAGAAATTTATGATGTTGGAGATACAGACATGTATTTAAAATTTCCAGAAGACGACAGAAAATTCGTAATTGCTGGTGTGCAACAGATCTCTAGCGATTTAGAAGTACCATTAGAAATAATAATGGGATATTCTGGAGATGTTATTATAAAGGTAGATGAAATGAAAAATGTATCTGGAAAAGTTTTCATTAAAGATAAATTAAATGGAACTTCTTATCCTATTTTAGGAGATAAAGCGAAACTTAACTTAGTTAAAGGAACCTATACAGATAGATTTGTAGTAGCATTCGAACCGAGTGAACCAGCACTTTCTGTAGATACTATAGAAGATAATTTGGTAAGTATTTATGCAGACAATGTAAATAGTAATTTAGTAATATCTAAAAAAGAAGATGTTACAGTTTCTAAAGTATTATTGTACGATATTTTAGGAAAGCAAATAAGTAATTGGGACATAAAAACTCAGGAACTTGAAATGAGACTTAAATTACAAAAACAATTGCCTTCAGGTTTCTATATAGTAAAATTAAAAACTGAAAAAGGAAACATATCTAAAAAGATATTTTTAGAATAAATAAGATTTTCAATAACATATATTGAAATGTCTATAAATAATAAAGCTCTAATCGTTATGATTAGAGCTTTATTATTTATAGGCTAAAAGTGTTTTAGTAAATTTTAAATAGCAATAATTAAATATTTAAAAACTCCCAACTTTACTATATTCCTAACTCAGTAAACAATTCTTTTAAACTTGGCTGAGATGGTCTTGGAGCATTGGCATCTACAATATTTCCATTAGGATCCACCAAAATAAACCTTGGAATTCCAGTAATTTGATACGATTGCTGAAAAGAATAATCTTCTCCAGACCAAAGTTGCACACCTTTTAAATTACGATCTTTTACCATGGTTCTCCATTTTTTTTCAGCAGCTTCCCAAGTACCACCACTTCTTCTAGGTTCATCAGTAGAAATACTTACAAACTCAATATTTTTACCTGTATATTCTTTCTCCAATTCCTTTAAAAAAGGAATTTGTTGTAGACAAGGGCCACACCAAGTTGCCCAAACATCTATATAAACATACTTTCCTTTAAAAGAATCTAAAGATTTTGTGCCACCCTTAATATCAACATAGTTTTCAAATTTCGGAGAAGGATTCCCTTTTCTTACAGCACCTAATTTATCAAACTCTGTCTTAAAATAAGTAACCATTAAATCTGTTTGTTTGTTGGCTTTAGAAACTAAAGCTGTATCCAAATCTTTATATGAACTTAAAATACTATCAAAACTACTTTCGATGCTATTCACTTTTTCTTTAAAATTTTCTTCAGATAACTTTAAAATTAAAGCCGGATTTCCAATTTTTTGACTTTCGCCAATTTGAGCAACCAAAAAATTACTGTTATCTGCACCATTTCCAGAAAATTGAAAGCTATTCATAAAATTATTTGCATCTCCTTCTAATTGCAAGTCGTAACCATTTTTTAAATAAATAGGAGCTCTTTTGTATTGAGACGTTTGCAGTGTAAATATATCTGCTTTATCAACCTTTAAAGTATCTTTAAAAGTACCATCTTCATTTATCTTAATTGTTTTTATAGGGCCTTTTTGCCCAGCAATTGTAATTAAAGAATCTTTATTGTTTTCTAACTTCCCAGAAAGGGTTACAAAATCTTTTTCTTTTGTACAGGAGGTTGCCATTAGAATTGTAAGTAGTAAAATACTAAAATGTTTCATTTATAATGTTTTAAATTTAATACAAATATAAAATTTATAATTACAATTAAAATCAGTGGTTGGCAAATACAAGAATTTAAAAATAACAATTAAAACTCTATCAAATAAGAGCCCATTAACATTCAATTAATTTTATTTACGAAAATTTTACGAAATCGATTTCGTATTGTAAAAAAAAGAAATACTTTTGCCGGAAATTTAATTTTTTAGTTACACAACTATGTCAACAATTATAGATTACAACAAAGAAGTTTTATCACAAGCACAAACAAGAAGAGCAACTGTTCAATTTATTAACATCGTAAACGATTTATGGTACGATAAGTCGATTGAATTGGTGTTATTTAGAAATCCATTAGTAGATAAAAGAGCAAGCGAAGTTTTAAATTTAATTGATTACGCAAGAGAATTCGTAAGCAAACCAATTACAATTTTAGATGCCTTGGATATTGCAAAAGCAATTCAACAGATAGATTTACCTTCTTCGAAATTAGATATTGGAAAATTAGCCTACGAATGTTATTTAAGCCCAAAATCTTGCGAAGACAAAGTTGCGTTCGTAAAAAAGAAATTAAAAAATGCTACAGAAGCTAAAAACATCGAACCAAAAGATGTTGTTTTATATGGTTTTGGTAGAATCGGTCGTTTATTAGCAAGAGAATTAATGACCAAAATGGGTAAAGGTTCTCAATTAAGATTAAGAGCTGTAGTAACTCGTGGGGAAATTAATGAAACCGTTTTAGAAAAAAGAGCCTCTTTATTAAGTATAGATTCTGTTCATGGAGATTTCTTAGGAACCGTTCAAACAGATGTAGAAAATAACGCATTAATTATCAATGGAACAACAGTTCACATGATTTCTGCCAACAATCCAGAAGACGTAGATTATACCAAATTCGGGATTAACAATGCATTAATTATCGACAATACAGGAGCTTTCAGAGACAAAGAAGCGTTAAGTAGGCATTTGCAATCGAAAGGAGCAAGCAAAGTTTTATTTACAGCACCAGGAAAAGGAATTCCAAATATTGTTCACGGAGTAAATCACAAACAACATAGTCCAGATAAAGTCGATATTTTTTCAGCGGCATCTTGTACAACCAATGCAATTACGCCAGTTTTAAAAGTTATAGAAGACAATTACGGAATAAAAAAAGGACACTTAGAAACCATTCACGCATATACAAACGACCAAAATTTGGTAGATAATATGCACAGTAAATACAGAAGAGGAAGAGCTGCCGCATTAAATATGGTTATTACAGAAACTGGAGCAGGAGCAGCAGTAGCAAAAGCCTTACCAGCATTAGCAGGAAAACTTACTTCCAATGCCATTAGAGTACCAGTTCCAAACGGATCTTTAGCAATTTTAAGTTTACAATTACGCTCAAAAGTAACAAAGGAAACTTTAAATGCAATAATGAAACAAAACGCCTTAGAAGGCGATTTAGTCGAGCAAATTAAATATTCTATGGACAACGAATTGGTTTCTTCAGATATTATTGGAACAACTGCACCATCGATTTTCGATAGCAAAGCAACCATTACAGATGGAGATTCTATTGTAATTTACGTTTGGTACGACAACGAATATGGCTATTCACACCAAGTAATTCGTTTGGCAAAACACATCGCAAAAGTTAGAAGATTTACTTATTACTAAAATACTCTTAGTGCAAATTCATTCTTCGAAAGAGGAATGTAGAAACCCGACTCATTTATGCGTCGGGTTTTGTTTTATAATTTTTTTTATGAGCTATTTCCTGCTTTACGCACTCGCTTTTTTTGCTGAAAAAGCAAAAAAGAGCTCAAACAAATGCTTCAATCAGGGCTAAGTGTGTTTGCAAGCTTTTAGATAAAGAAATTTACATCAACAAAATCTATAATTTCTTTGTTATTCATAAAGTAAAAAAGTTTTCATCTTCATTTTTTAGTCTCGGTTTTCAGTAACAGTTACATATAGCGAGTATTCAACTTTACGTCTTTGCGAGAAAAAAATCCAGACACATTTTCTAGTCACATTTTCCACACAAAACCTATATTTTCTATGTTCTTATGTGTTTAAAAAAACATTAATTTAGCAAAAACAAAAATCATGAAATATAAAATACTCCTAATAACAATGTTATTTTTCACTGTTTCAATAAATTCACAGGAAAAACTACCTTATTACGAAATTCCAAAAATGGAAGAAAATTATTCCGCACAAAACACAGTCGCAAGAATAATAGATGGTTTAGGTTTTAGGTATTATTGGTCTACAGAAGGTTTGCGAACAGAAGATTTATCATATCAACCAAAAGGAGAAGGTAGAAATTGCCAAAAAACAATCATACATATATATGACTTATCAAACATGATGTTGCGTTTAACAAAAACCGATTTCAAACAAGAAAAGGAAAAAGACAAAATGACGTTTAAAGGAATGAGAAAACAAACCTTATTAAATTTGGAAGCATTAAGCAATAGAATAAAAAAAAGTAAAGATTTATCAGAATTTTCAGTAAAAAAAGACGGTAAAATTACCATTCCATTTTTCAATGTAATAAATGGACCAATTGCAGATGCTATTTGGCACACAGGTCAAGTTGCAAGCTTTAGACGATCTTCAGGAAATCCAATCAACTCAAAAGTGAATCATTTTTCTGGAACTGTTAGGGAGTAGTTGCCGTAAAAAAGACCCTTCAGGTTTTTAAAACACGAAGGGTCTAAACGTTTTATCCCACAGAAAAATTCTATGTTTTCTATGTCTCTATGTGGTAAAAAAAACTACTCCTCTTCAAAAAACGCAATATTAGCCTCAAACTCCTGTTTCAAAAATTCTTCTTTACTCATAAAATATTCAGAAGTTATCAATCTGTAACCTGCATCGTTTTTTTGTAATTCCCAAATAACATCATTTGCTTCCTCAAAAGCTTCATCAGCATTTAATTGATTTCCGAATAAACGAATCACTACATTATGGCTATCTAAACTTTTAGCAATACATTTTAAAGCGATTTCTTTCGTAATATTTTCATCGGCATTAGCCTTTGGAGTAATATCAAAATTTACAATTGTTGCTTTTGTGTTTGGAAATTTTCCATTGTAAGCTTTGTATAATAACTGATTGATATTAAAAAGTTGTTGGTGTAATTCTATTTCAGGATATTCTTCAGAAATCTTATCAACTAACATTTCATGAGAAATAGAATCAATTTGCCCTTCATTTAAATGGTCAGACAATTTATAATCCAACACAATTGCGGCGGCTTCATTGGTTTCAAAATCTGCAATTGCCATAAAAAGCAATTCTCTTAATTCTTTAATATCAGTACTTTCTGCATTTGGGAAATCGAAACGTTCTAAAAGTTCTTTATAATCTTCGATATTCCAAGAATTTTCAAGTTCGTCAACTGTAGAAATTTTATGTATTTTTATAGCGTATTTCATTTTTTTAATTCATTTTTGAATGAATATATAGTATACGAAATTTCAACACCAAAAACAAGTTTTTTAGATATAATATGACGGTTTTAGAAAGAATACAATTACTTCGTGACGAATTAAATAATCACAACTATAATTATTATGTGTTAGATAATGCAACAATTTCTGACTTCGATTTTGATATAAAACTAAAAGAATTAGAAAAGTTAGAAATAGAAAATCCAGAATTTTTCGATTCAAACTCACCAACACAAAGAGTAGGAGGAGCCATCACCAAAAACTTCGAAACTATAACACATAAAAACAGAATGTATTCTTTAGACAACTCGTATTCGAAAGAAGATTTGTTAGATTGGGAAAAACGAGTTCAAAAAGGATTAGGAAGAGAAGATTTAGAATATACTTGCGAATTAAAATTCGACGGAGCTTCCATAAACTTAACCTACGAAAACGGAAAATTTATAAAAGCAGTTACAAGAGGAGATGGTTTTCAAGGAGATAATGTTACTGCAAACGTAAAAACAATCCGTTCCATTCCATTATCAATCAAAAATGAATTTGTTTCAAATTTTCAAATGCGTGGAGAAATCATTTTGCCATTAGATGGTTTCAATAAAATGAATGAAGAACGCGTTGCAAATGGAGAAGAAGAATATAGAAATCCAAGAAACACTGCAAGTGGAAGTTTAAAATTGCAAGACAGTGCAGAAGTTGCAAAAAGACCTTTAGATTGTTTATTGTATCAAGTTGTAACAGAAGAGCGTAAATACAAAACCCATTTCGAAATTTTGGAAAACGCAAGAAACGTTGGTTTTAAAGTTCCAAAAACAATCACTTTAGCAAAAACGATAGACGAAGTTTTCGATTTTGTAAATCATTGGGATAAAAAACGCCACGATTTACCTTACGAAACAGATGGCGTAGTTATAAAAGTGAATAATTTACAGCAACAAGAAGAGTTAGGTTACACATCAAAAGCTCCAAGATGGGCAATTGCCTATAAATTTAAAGCGGAACAAGTTTCTACAGTTTTAAATGAAATTACATATCAAGTTGGTAGAACTGGTGCAATTACGCCTGTTGCAAATTTAGAACCAGTTCAATTGGCAGGAACTACAGTAAAACGTGCTTCTTTACACAATGCAGATCAGATAGCAAAGTTAGATATTCGAGAAAATGATACTGTTTTTGTAGAAAAAGGTGGAGAAATTATCCCTAAAATAATAGCAGTAGATTTAACAAAGCGTCCAATTGATTCTCAACCAACAATGTACGCAACAAATTGCCCAGAATGTAATACAGCATTGGTAAGAACAGAAGGCGATGCAAAACATTATTGCCCAAATGAATTTGGTTGTGCTCCACAAATTACAGGTAGAATCCAACATTTCATCAGCAGAAAAGCAATGGATATTGATGGTTTAGGTGGCGAAACTGTAGATTTATTAAGAAAAGAAGGTCTCATTCAAAATTATGCAGATTTATACGATTTAAAAGTGGAGCAAGTAATTCCATTAGAAAGAATGGCAGAAAAATCTGCTCAAAATATGATTGCAGGAATCGAAAAGTCAAAAGAAATTCCTTTCGAAAAAGTATTATTTGCACTCGGAATTCGTTTTGTTGGAGAAACAGTTGCTAAAAAATTAGCAAAACATTTCAAGTCTATCGACAATTTAATGACTGCAAATTTCGAGGAATTAATAAATGTCGACGAAATTGGAGATAGAATTGCACAAAGTATTGTAGATTTTTCAAACGACTTGGGTAATATTCAATTAATAGAACGTTTAAAAGTATATGGAGTTCAATTAGAAGTTTCCGCAGAAAGTTTAGAAAACCAAACTAATAAGTTAGAAGGACAAGTTTTTGTTGTTTCAGGCGTTTTCCATCAAATGAGTAGAAACGAACTCAAAAAAGCAATTGAAGATAATGGAGGTAAAGTAAGTTCATCAATCTCTAAAAAAACAAATTTTATTGTTGCAGGTGATAATATGGGCCCAAGTAAACTTACAAAAGCACAAGATTTAGGTATTTCAATTATTTCCGAACAAGATTTTATAGATAAAATCAGTTAGAAATTGGTTTTGGTATCTAATTTGCATAGAGTATTTGTAAAATCAATACCTAATAACCCAATTTTAGTTGGTAAAAAGTTAAAATGCTAAAAAAAATACTATACATATATATAATGTCTATTTCATTTCTCACTTTTTCACAAAAGAGAGATTTAGATTCATTGCCAGATAATATAGACGATTATGTTTTCGTAAAACCAGGAGACACTTTAACTATTAGTTTAAATGAGTTTGCATTATTGCCAAAACACAAATTCAAATCAAGAGACGATATTCGTTACTATTTATGGTTTACAAGAAAAGTACAGAAAGCTTATCCATTCGCAAAATTAGCTTCAGAAAGATTAGACACTTTAAATGCCAGATTAGAAAGAATAGATTCTAAAGCAAAGAGAAGAAGGTACACAAAATTAATTCAAAAATATATCGAAGGCGAATTTACAGATCAAATGAAAAAGATGACCACCACAGAAGGTCGCGTACTAATAAAGCTTATTCATCGTCAAACAGGTAAAACAGCCTTCGATAATATAAAAGGACTAAGAAGTGGATGGAAAGCATTTTGGTATAACACCACAGCGAATCTTTTTAAACTATCTTTAAAAACTGAATATCATCCAGAATCCGTTAACGAAGATTATTTAATCGAAGACATTCTCCAGAGATCTTTTCAAGATGGTAAGCTAAAAACTCAAAAATCTAAACTTAATTACGATTTTCCTTTAATAATATTAAAAAAGAAAGGAGACATAAACGTAGAAGAATATAAAAAGATGTTTGCCAAAATGCGTAAAAAAGGAAAAATCAGAAAGAAAAGTAATTAATCTATTTCGGGTGTTTCCTCGCAAAAGAGCTCGGTCGGGCTTTCACTACTCGCTTTTTATTTGCCTTTTAGGCAATAAAAGAGCTCAAACAAACCGTTCAATCCCTAACACTGGCATCTTAGTACAATATATTGGTAAATAAAAAGCATCAATAATCATCTATAAACGTAAAATTCAGACTCTTTTTTCATTTAGATTTAGCATAAAAAAGTTATGTTTTCTTTATTCCATATGCTAAAAATTACATTTACCATAACTACTTCAAGATAATTCAAGCATAATTTAGGTTTTAAATTATTTTAAATAAGCCATTATTTATAAAACAAATCTTCTCAATTTGTATGGCATTTTGTAAATAATAAATGTATTGATAAAGACCTTTAAAAAAGGTCAAAAAAACTTTCGATTATAACCTTCGTATTTTCAATGAATTATCTCGGTTAAAAAATAAATTTAAAAAGAATTTAAAATAATAGTTGTGAGATTAGAAATGAGTTGTATATTTGCACCCGCTAACGGAAATATGAGTATGTTAGTTTAGTTCATTGAGATGTTGTTTTAGCTTTATTAACTGTGTTAGGAGTGGTGTTTTTGGTTTTATTTTTAGCGATAAAAAAAGAGTAAAAAAATATAAATTTTAATTAGGTTGGTAAATAAAAAACATTGTATCTTTGCCGTCCGATTTATCGGGGAATAAAGTTCAGTTTTTTAGGGGTTAAAAAAAATTAAAAATTTATTTTATTTTTTGCTTGTCAATTCAAAAATAAGTTTTAGATTTGCACCCGCTAACAGAAACAGCAAATACGATCAGAGAAATTTTGGAATAATAGTTACGATAATTATTAGTTAGTTCAAGTCTAACATTTCTACAAATTAGGATTTACAACGAGTGCGATAAGCGTGAGTGCGATACCCTAAAAGTTCATTGAAAATATTGAAATTGACAGCGTAAACAAAGAGTAGAATAACCACATTAGTAAAATAATGTAAATTCTTTTGAAACTTATTCATTCATATTATTTAAAATATACAATGAAGAGTTTGATCCTGGCTCAGGATGAACGCTAGCGGCAGGCTTAACACATGCAAGTCGAGGGGTAACATTGGTGCTTGCACCAGATGACGACCGGCGCACGGGTGCGTAACGCGTATAGAACCTACCTTTTACAGAGGAATAGCCTTTAGAAATGAAGATTAATGCCTCATAGTATTGCGACTCGGCATCGAGATGTAATTAAAGATTTATCGGTAAAAGATGGCTATGCGTCCTATTAGTTAGTTGGTAAGGTAACGGCTTACCAAGACATCGATAGGTAGGGGTCCTGAGAGGGAGATCCCCCACACTGGTACTGAGACACGGACCAGACTCCTACGGGAGGCAGCAGTGAGGAATATTGGGCAATGGAGGCAACTCTGACCCAGCCATGCCGCGTGCAGGAAGACGGCCCTATGGGTTGTAAACTGCTTTTATACAGGAAGAAACACTCGTACGTGTACGAGCTTGACGGTACTGTAAGAATAAGGACCGGCTAACTCCGTGCCAGCAGCCGCGGTAATACGGAGGGTCCGAGCGTTATCCGGAATCATTGGGTTTAAAGGGTCCGCAGGCGGTCAATTAAGTCAGAGGTGAAATCCCATAGCTTAACTATGGAACTGCCTTTGATACTGGTTGACTTGAGTCATATGGAAGTAGATAGAATGTGTAGTGTAGCGGTGAAATGCATAGATATTACACAGAATACCGATTGCGAAGGCAGTCTACTACGTATGTACTGACGCTCATGGACGAAAGCGTGGGGAGCGAACAGGATTAGATACCCTGGTAGTCCACGCCGTAAACGATGGATACTAGTTGTTGGGGTTTACCTCAGTGACTAAGCGAAAGTGATAAGTATCCCACCTGGGGAGTACGGTCGCAAGACTGAAACTCAAAGGAATTGACGGGGGCCCGCACAAGCGGTGGAGCATGTGGTTTAATTCGATGATACGCGAGGAACCTTACCAGGGCTTAAATGTAGTATGACAGGACTAGAGATAGTTTTTTCTTCGGACATATTACAAGGTGCTGCATGGTTGTCGTCAGCTCGTGCCGTGAGGTGTCAGGTTAAGTCCTATAACGAGCGCAACCCTTGTCGTTAGTTGCCAGCATGTAAAGATGGGGACTCTAACGAGACTGCCGGTGCAAACCGAGAGGAAGGTGGGGATGACGTCAAATCATCACGGCCCTTACGTCCTGGGCCACACACGTGCTACAATGGTATGGACAATGAGCAGCCATCTGGCAACAGAGAGCAAATCTATAAACCATATCACAGTTCGGATCGGAGTCTGCAACTCGACTCCGTGAAGCTGGAATCGCTAGTAATCGGATATCAGCCATGATCCGGTGAATACGTTCCCGGGCCTTGTACACACCGCCCGTCAAGCCATGGAAGCTGGGAGTGCCTGAAGTCGGTCACCGCAAGGAGCCGCCTAGGGTAAAACTGGTAACTAGGGCTAAGTCGTAACAAGGTAGCCGTACCGGAAGGTGCGGCTGGAACACCTCCTTTCTAGAGAAAGATGGTGAGTTACAAAAGGGGATTTTTACTCTTTGCTGTTAATTTTAAAATATAAGAATATTAAGCTATTATAGTCTCGTAGCTCAGCTGGTTAGAGCGCTACACTGATAATGTAGAGGTCGGCAGTTCGAGTCTGCCCGGGACTACAAAGAGCTTAATGTTTAAGGAAATTCTAGAAGTTGAAGTAATTAGAAGAACTAATTACAATTCACTAATTACTAACTACTAGTAAAAGGGGGATTAGCTCAGCTGGCTAGAGCGCTTGCCTTGCACGCAAGAGGTCATCGGTTCGACTCCGATATTCTCCACAACGGTCAATTTTAATAGAAAGACCACAAGTTCATTGACATATTGGTAAAATGATATCGTAAGAATCAAAAAGATAGAGAGTTTAGAATAGAAATATTCTAAACAATTTTTTATAAAAATATAAAAGAGCTCGTTGCAGTATTTATACTGTAGCAAAAAGTACAATAAGTTAAGTAAGGGCGTATGGCGGATGCCTAGGCTCTCAGAGACGACGAAGGACGTGATAAGCTGCGAAAAGCTACGGGGAGGGGCACATACCTTATAATCCGTAGATATCCGAATGGGGCAACCCGGCATGTTGAAGACATGTCACCTAGCAATAGGGGTAAACCCGGTGAACTGAAACATCTAAGTAACCGGAGGAAGAGAAAACAATAGT